>VAWT01000219.1 GCA_005883415.1 Actinomycetota bacterium
CGCCTACACCTCCACGCCACCACCGGCCCGCCTGGAAGGTTCACCAGAACTGGTTCAGGGTCACGAAGTGGTACCCGCGCGCTCGGATGGCGCTGATGATCCCCGGGAGGGCGTCGGCATCGAGGGTGGAGTTGTCCGCGGCTACCGAGCCGACGTGCATGAGGATGATCTCGCCCGGCTCGAGGTGTCCGAGTGCTCGCGAGGTGACGGAACCGACCGACTGGCCCATGACCGTCCCCTCCCAGCCGAGCGTGTCGACCGTCCAGCCGACCGCCGAGTAGCCGACGTTGTTTACGACCCCAAGGGTCGCGCCATTGCTCGACCCGTATGGGAAACGGAACAGCCGAATGGGGGGACGCCCAGTTGCCTTGTCGATCGAGGAGGAGGCCGAGAGCACCTCGTTTCTGACTTCCGCCAGGGTGAGGGTCGTAAGGTCGCGGTGATCGAAGGTGTGATTGGCGATTGGGTAGCGGGCTGCGATCCGCCTCGCCCACCGGGGATACAGCTGGGCGAACCGTCCGGTCATGAAGAACGTACCCTTCGCCTTGGCACTGCCCAGCGCGGTGAAGATCTTCGGAGCGCCGGCGTCGTTCCCTCCGGCATCGAATGTGAGCGCAACGACGCGCTGTTTAGTCGGCAGCCGGTCTGGAATCTGGCCGCCGATGACCCGATGTATCCGGCCCTCCATGAACTGGAATGTCTTGTACCGAGATCGGCACTGCGTTACGGAGCCCTCCAGCACTCCGCTGCCCCGAGAAGGCGGATTAGCGTCTGGAAAGTCATCGACCACTTCCCGGCAGCTCCACCATTGCGGCTGGGACCGGCCCGGAATCTGGGGAGGGGTGCCTCCCCACATGACCTTGCCCCAGCGCCAGACCCAGGCCTCGGCGATCAGCTGATGAACGACCGAGCAATTGACCCCCGACGCGGACTCGTGTGAAGCGCGTATGCCGTCGCTCAAACGACTGTCGGAGCAGAATGCTGTCCGAGCGCCGGCCGAACTGGGGAGCAACGCGGCGAGCGCGAGCGTCCCGCAACCCAGAGCGACGACAGCGGCGACCCGCAACCTCCTCACGTAGACGATTCTCCCTTGACGCCGGCGACGATGCAAGCAGTCGTCCATATTCCGTTGTAAGCTGCGGCCCACTAGAGGGGCCGATTGGGAGTGAGGCAACATGGGGACTCGCTCGATGCACGATGCGGATCTGTGTCGCAGGCGGTTCCTGGGCAAGGCCGGTGGCGCGGCGACCGCCGCGACGCTGGGGCGGCAGCACTGATCGACCCGGCGATCCGGGCGCTTCCTCCCCCGCAGCGGACCATCGACCGCAGCGTCGTCGTGACGGCGAGGACCCAGGCGGCGGACCTAGCCACCCGGACACCGATCATCAAGCAGGCGATCGGCGCAAAGCAGATCGAGGTGGTCGCCGCCGTGTACGACATCAGGAGCGGCAAGGTTTCGCTGGTCTAGAGAATGCGCGCGAGGCGCGCACCACCGCGCGTAGTGCGAGCGTCAGCGCAACGAAACTACGGGGACCCTCGAAGCCGACAGCCTAATTGGGCGCGCTCCCAACGGGTAGTTTTCCAGCCGTGCTTAGGATCCCGCGGCTTCCGTACGTGCCGGACCCTCTCCGGCGAGTGCACGTCCCGAGCGACCTGAGGTCGATCACGACCGTCGGGGAGGAGGTCGACTCGGCGCCGCTGGGTGTCGATCCGGATACGGTCGCGGCCATATGGCGGGTGGCCTGCGAGCTCTATCGCGCCGGAGTCCATCCGGCGCTCCAGCTCTGTCTGCGCCGACACGGGAAGGTGGTGCTCAATCGCGCCATCGGCCACGCGCGCGGCAACGGGCCCGAAGACGATGCCGACACGCCGAAGGTGCTGGTGACGCCGGAGACACCATTCTGCGTCTTCTCAACCTCGAAGGCGGTTACAGCGATGGTGGTCCACCTGCTCCAGGAGCGGGGCGCGCTGGACATAGCGGACCGCGTGACCGATTACATCCCTGAGTACGGCGTGCACGGCAAGCAGGACACAACGATTGGGCACGTGCTCGCGCATCGGGCCGGTCTCCCCGGCCTGCCCCGAGCGGCCCTCGATCTCGACCGTGTCGGCGACCGCGAGTTCCTGGGCAAGACGATCAACGAGTCCAAGCCATTCGTCAAGCCCGGAACGGCTCTCGCATACCACGCCGTCGCGGGCGGGTTCATTCTCGGCGAGATCGTTCAGCGCGTCACCGGCAAGACGGTGCGCGAGGTGCTCGCGCAGGAGATCCTCGAGCCATTGCGCTTCCGCTGGGGCAACTACGGCGTAGCGTCGGAGGACCTCGATCAGGTGGGGTTCAACTACACGACGGGGCCGCCGCTGCTGCCGCCCTTCTCGACGCTGGTAACGCGCGCGTTGGGCATGCCTATCGAGCAAGTCGTCGAGCTCTCCAACGATCCGCGCTTTCTCACCGCGGTTATACCGTCGGCCACCGTGATGACCAGCGCAGAGGAGCTCTCTCGCTTCTTCGAGATTTTCCGCTGCGGCGGCGAGCTTGACGGGGTGCGCGTGATGGAGCCGGCGACGCTCCGCCGTGCGCTGACTGAGCAGTCCCGGCTCGAAATCGACCTGACTCTGATGTTCCCAACGCGGTTCAGCTACGGCCTAATGCTCGGCGCGAAGGTGCTTAGCCTCTACGGCCCCGACACCGATCTCGCGTTCGGTCATCTGGGACTGATCAACATCATGGGATGGGCCGACCCCGAACGCGGCATCTCTGGCGGGCTCATCACGAGCGGCAAGGCGATCGTCTATCCGGAGCTACTGCGCTTCTACCGCGTAATGCAGACGATCGCATCAAAGACCCCAAAGATCCCGGAGTCGGAGCGGCCGTTCTGATCGGAGAGCTAGGTGGTCTTCGTTGGATAGACGCTGACCGACCGCTATCCGGGGACGATCGTGAACGACCTCAGGGGTCCTTTGGTCGCCCGCTGGCCGGCGGCGTTGGTGGCTGTAATGGTGAGCGTGTAGGTACCGGGGTTGAGCTTCCTCGTGCGCGTCAGCCGGCCCTGGAAGATCAGCTTATGCGGGCCAGCGCGGGCGTTGAACGAGAGCGAGCCTACGGGCACGCTGCGGGTGCACGCCTTGCTCCTGCGATTGCGCGCGGTCTGCGCCACGCACTTGCCATTGACCTTGCGCCCCGGGAGCAGCTGGGCGAACGCGAACCGCACCGTCGCTGCCTCGTTCAGCGTGAACTGGAACGTGGTCCCGACCCGGGGCTTGGCCGCGGCCGCGAACGTAGCGAGCTTGCCGCCCAACCGCCAGCGGCGTGGTTGGGTCTGGCTCGTGTTCGTCAGCGTCAACGCCGCGGCCGTCGGCGCCGGTGCGAAGACGTCGGTGAGCGGGCTGCGGTTTGCCGCGGAGCCGACCCCTGGGAGGCCGTACATGGCCTCGATCGTGCGCAGCACAGTGAAGTGGTCGATGCGCTCGGAGTAGTTGCCGGGATTGATGCGCGCGCCGACGAAGAAGGTCGCGATGTGGTTGGTGGGTGTACCGTCGTCCTCGTCCCAGGTGAGGATCAGCAGGCTGTTGTGGGTCTTGGCCCACTGCGCGTACGCCTCGAGATGGTGACGCGCCCACGTGTCCCCGGTCGAGACTGAGCAGTGAGGAACGTTGTGCATGTCGTTGCACTGGTTCGGAACCACGAACGACACCGTCGGCAGCTTCGCGAAGTCGGTCGGGAACGCGCTGTAGGGCCGACTGACCGTGGTCTGGTGCAGATTGCTGAAGTTGGTCCACGGCGCGTGCTTGCGCCAGTAGCCGTCGGCGCCGCCGCTGTTGCAGACGGGCGAGCCTGCTGACGGGAGATCCTCGGCGTAGCCCACGAACGTCCTGCCGCTGGCGATCAGCTGATGCCCGAGATTGCCGCTCGCGAAGGTTTGCGGGCAGTCGTTGCCCGTCGGGCCCTCAAGCCCATGGTTCGAGCCGGAGAACAGATCGAGGTAATTGGGCTGGCTGGGGTGCCTGAGCGCGAACGATTGGGTGAAGTTCGCGCCTTGGGCCGCGAGATTGTTCAGGTATGGCGCGCTGCTCGCGCCGATGATCTGGCTCCGCGCCTTGTTCTCGAAGATCGCCAGCACCACATGGTCATAGTGGGGCGGTGGCGATGCCGCCAGCGCTCCGGGCGCCCCGACGATCAGCGCGGCGGCGGTCACCGCCAGCGCCGCCCGTCGCGAAAAACCAAGCTTGTAAATCACTCTATGCCCCTTTCAATCCCCTCGGAGGCCCGCAGGCTCCCGTCCGCACGCCATCCTAGCGGCGCCAGCAACTGTTGGCAAACCGGCCTACCGCTTTAGGGCCACGGCCAACCGCGACAGCCTCCTCGCCGTAAGCGCGTCATCCCCGGGCGACGGCTCGACAGCGGCTGGTCAAGAGAGCAAACATCCTCGGACCTCCCTGACAGGCAGTAGGCTGAGCTAGCAGGTGACGTTCTCCAGGTATGCGGCGGGTGACCCCGAGGGCGGACGCATGGCTTCCGAACACACATACACGTCGTCAGTTACGGTGGCAGCGCCGGTTGAGCGAGTCTGGGAGCTGATGTGCGACACCAGCC
>VAWT01000220.1 GCA_005883415.1 Actinomycetota bacterium
GGCCGCTCCGGTGTAGGAGGCGTCCTCGGGCGGGCCGCCGCGGACGCTTGCCAGTGGGCCCTCGACGGCCCTCATGATGTCCGCCACCGTCACCTTCTCCGGTGGCTTGGCCAGGCGGAATCCGCCCTCGGCGCCGCGGTGGCTGCGGACGATGCCGGCGTGGCGAAGCTCGCCGAGGATGTTCTCCAGGAAGTTCAGCGGGATCCCCTGGGCGTTAGCGATGGCCTCGGCCTTTACGGGCTTCTCGGCGGAGGCGGCGGCCAGCTCGACCGCGGCCCGTACCGCGTAGTCGACCTTGGCCGAGATACGCATCCGTCGCTTCAGCCGACCGGTTCTGGAGCGAAGCCGTAGGCCTCGGCGAGTTCCGAGTCCTTGTGGGCCAGCATCTCCGCCAGCGACACCATCACCTTGGCCTGCTTGAAGGTGGCGTCGTCCTGCATCTTGCCATCGATCATGTGCACGCCGCGGCCGTCGGGGATCGCGTCGAGCACCTTCTTCGCGAATAGCACCTCGTCCACTGGCGGACTGAACACCTTCTTGGCGATTTCGATCTGGACCGGGTGCAGTGACCATGCGCCCACGCAGCCGAGCAGGAACGCCGCCCGGAACTGGGTCTCGCAGCCCTGGACGTCCTTGATGTCGCCGTAGGGACCGTAGAACGGCAGGATCCCCGCTGACGTGCAGGCGTCGACCATCCGCCCGATCGAGTAGTGCCACGGATCCTGCTGGGCGGTCTGGCGCGGTGCCTCCGGGTCATCCGGATCTGGGTCGCTTATCACCCGGTAGCCGGGGTGGCCGCCCCCAACCCGGGTTGTCTTCATTCGCCGCGAGGCGGCCAGATCGGCGGGACCGAAGC
Source organism: Actinomycetota bacterium (assembly GCA_005883415.1). Lineage (GTDB taxonomy): Bacteria > Actinomycetota > Thermoleophilia > Solirubrobacterales > Solirubrobacteraceae > Palsa-465. Next base: position 857 of record VAWT01000220.1, read on the forward strand.
TCATCCCCTGCATGCGCGGGCTGGCCGTAGCGATCTCTTCTAGGTTCACGACACCGAGCGAGGTCTCGAGGATGGCGTGAACCAGCAGCGGGCGCTCCAGCCCAGCCTTGGCCTCGAGTTGGGCCAGCAGCCTGTCGACGTAGTGGATGTCCCAGGGCCCCTCGACCTTCGGGATCATCACCACTTCGAGCCTGTCGCCGATCTCGGTGACGACCGTCGTCAGGTCGTCGAGCACCCACGGCGACTCGAGGCTGTTGACCCGGGCCCATAGCTGCGTCTCTGAAAGCTCCATCTCCTTGCCCACCCGGATCAGGCCCTCACGCGCCGCCTCCTTGCGATCCACCGGCACCGCATCCTCCAGGTTCCCGAGCAGGATGTCGACCGTCGGCGCGATATCAGGCACCTTGGCGACCATCTTCTCGTTCGAGAAGTCGAGGAAGTGGATCATCCGCGACGGCTTGAACGGAATCTCCGACGGCGGCTCTGGTGCGCCGATCGCCAGTGGCTTGCCGAAATCACGCGGGTTTCGCATAAATGAAGAGGCTCCTAGTCGCTTGCGACTGAACGCTAGCGGCTCGCAACGCCGCAAGCTAAGCTGCGCGCCTTGGACCGTCTTTTGGTGCCTCGCGTGCTGGCGACCGGTTCGTTTGTGTCCGCCTCCACGGCGATCCGGGTTTCAACGCAGAGTTTGGGGCTCATCGCGCGGCGGCTGCCGCCCTTGATCAGGCTGGCGCTCGCGAGCTCGGCGGCTCGGGGCGAGACCGGAGTAGCCGAAGCCGCGTTTCGCGATGAGCTGATCGCTCTGGTGCGTGACTCGGCGGAGGTCTCCTGGCGCGAGATGCGTCGCGGAGTCGATGACCTCGACGCGTTCACGCGGCCTTCGGAGGCGAATGGACGCCTCGCGGCCGGCCGTCCCTACAGAGCAAAGCCGTGACCGTCCGCGAGGCGCTCGGCTCGAGCGACAGGGTGATCGCCGAGCTCGGCTCCATCGACGAGGTGAGGCTCCTGCGCCAGCGGCTCGCGGGGTGGCTTGGCGGCGTAGATGACGAGCTTAGAGAAGCGCTCGCCTGGGCATTTGCCGGCAGCCCCAAGCACTTCCGGCCGCTGACGCTTTTCGCCTGTCATCGGGCCACGCAAGACACGCCGACGGCCGAAGCCATGGACGCCGCGTTCGCGATCGAGCTGGTCCACAACATGTCGCTGATCATCGACGACGTCCTCGATTCCTCGATCGAGCGCCGGGGGGTGGCGACGGTCGAGTACAGGTTCGGACGCCTGCCGGCGCTCATGACGTCGGGCTACCTGGTTGCCGACGCGTTCGATGCCCTGGCCGAGGACCCGTTCGCGACCCGTCGGCTTGCGGAATTGATCCGTCGCCTGGGAGCCTCTACCACGGCTGCGACGACGTGGCCGACCTGAGAGGCCTTGACGCCCTGGGCGGAGGTGGGGAGGAGGACATCCGCGACGGAATCCTGCCCCTCCCTGCGGCGCTTGCGACACGGGACCCGCGTATCCGGGAACTATTCGCCGTTGCCGACCGCGATACCGGCCGCCTGGACGCGATCGCCGACGCATGCCGCCACCAGCTCGATGAGGCGGAGGTCGTTCTCGACCGAATCGCTGCGTCGGCGCGGGCGGAGGCGCAACGCTTTGCGCAGCGGCCGGGGCCGCTACTGGAGCTGGTCGATCAGGTACGTCAGCTGTCCAGCAGGTAACGGGAGACGCCTCTGAGCAGCTCGCGGCCTTCCGACCACGCCTTCGCCGCCAGCGCGTAAGGGCCCCAGGCGTACCGCAGCCAAACGGACAGCGGTCCGGAGGGCGAGCTGGGAACGCGGATGTTCACGGGGGCACCGATCCCGCGACGGCCGACGATCGCGTTCGCCGCCTCCAGCCCTGTCGTCACGGCTGCTTCGATGGTGGTCATCCCGATGCGGTTCTGGCAGAAATCACCGGCGAAGCAGACGTTCGAGAGCACGTCGTACCGCGTGCTCGGGCGCCAGACATCGGAACCAGCCTGGTTGATGAACAGCTGCGCGTCGTCGTTCGGGTCGTAGCGCGTCCGCTTCCAGTCGATGTCGGGTGACTGACCCCAGGCCGAGCCAGGCTCGAACTCCAAATACTCGGAGAGCTCGCGGATCATGGCCATCGCGTCGTCGCGGTCGCCGGTGCCCGGCAGCCCGTAGGGGTCAGACGAGGAGAGCGCAAGCACAGTGCGATCGCCGAACGTGGAGGGTCCCTTCCAGACCTGGGAGATATCGGCAAACGCAAGCCCCAGCCCGGATTGATACAGCCCCACGGGCTCGGACGGGATACGCCGGAGCTTTCGAGTGAAGTAGACGTGGAGGATCGGAATCGCCTGTGTGCGCAGCCGCGACAGCTCCGCGAGCTGCGGGACCGAGTCGATGATGCGCCGCCCGGGCTTGCCGCTGCGCACGAGGCGCAAAAGCGCCGGCGGGGGTACCGCGAGGACGAGCTCGTCGACCTTCTCCTTCGGTCGATCCTCAAACGAGATCTCGGCCGCTCGGCCGTCTGTGCAGGAGACCCCGGTGACCTGGACCGAGCGGAAGATCTCCACACGATTTGCCTCCAGGGCGCTCGTGAGATGCCCGATCACCTGGTCGAAGGCGGAGCCGCGAGCGAGCCAGAAACCTGGGATTGGGTCCGCCACGCAGTAAGCGTGATAAGTGCGGTAGTCATCTGCCGATACGAGATAGCTGGGAATGGCCCACACCGTGGTGATGAAGGTGTTGGCGGCGTCCGCGGCCCGCTCGGTCATATAAGGACGAGCGCTCAGGAAGCCTCCGACGGTTAGGTCGTCCGGAAGCATCGTCGGGCAGTAGCGCTCAGCGAGCAGGTCGACGTGCGAGTATCCGAACACGAGCATGTCCGGGACCGGTCCCACCCCGGCGAACAGGTTCTGCACTATGTGCCGGGTCGAGGACATGTCGGTCAGCCCGGTGAACCGGGGAAATTCCCCAGCCCTGAGCTGCTTGACGCCCGACATGGGGACGAATAGCTGCTCCCGCTCCAGACCGCTGGCGTCGCCCAGCAGTCGCCAGAAGTTGTGGTACCAGTTGCCATACATGTGGGGGTACACGTCGAGATGGACCCCGCCCGCCGCGCGGCGGGAGGCCAGGTTGCCTCCAAGCACAGGCTTCTGCTCATAGAGCTTGACGCCGTAGCCACGCTCGGCGAGCCGCAGCGCGGCCGTGAGACCGGCGATGCCGCCACCGGCCACCGTGACCGTGGGCGCCTCGCTCATCGGACGGGTTCCTGCGCAGCCAGCAGGGCTCGGGCTCGTGTCACGTCAAGCACGTCGGAATCTCCAAACCACTCGCACAGCGAGGAGAGCTCGGCGAGCTCGGTGCTCCTCGCCCCGATCTTGCGCTGGTAGACCGTTAGTTCGGTGGCCGCGCGCAGCCACAGGAGCTTGGCCCCTTGAGAGCGCGACGCCTCGACTGCCTTCTGGTACGCAGTGGTCGCGGCGTCGCCGTCCGGCTCCGGACCCTCCAGTAGCGCTCTGCCCATGAACCGAAACAACTCTGACTCGGAGAACCGCTCGCCGGTGTCCTCGATGTGGCGTCGACCCACCTCGAGCACCTCGAGCGCCCCGCGCGGGTCGCCCGCTGCAAGTCGCAGGTCGGCCAGCAATACGCAGAAATGGGGAAGACCCAGGGTGCACCCCGACCTCGTATACGCATCTAGGCTCTCCTCGATTTCCTTGGATCCCGCCCGGAGCTCGCCGGCCCTTCCACGCAGCCAGCCCGAAAAGAGCGCGGACAGGATTCGCCAGTACCCAATGTTGTGCTCGACGCTGTGGGCCCGGCTCAACTCCACCCAGCGGCTGAGCTCCGCCGGCTCGGCCCTATTGAGATGAAGGATGGTGCGCATGCCCCATGCTTGGGCGCGTGTCACCTGTCCACCTACCTGTTCGGCCAGCTCCAGGCTCAGGTCGCTACGGCGCAATGACTCTTCCGGGTAACCCACGTTCCAGAGCACGACGGCGTTGTAGGCCAGGGCACCAACCCCCGTGTCTCCCTGCGCATCGTAGATCTGGTCCGGGCGCTCCGGACGCCGGTAGTGGGTGAAGGCCTCTTCCAGATGGCGGCGGGCGAGCTCGAATTCCCCGAGGTACATATGAACAAGGCCGCGGTAGAGGTGACCCTCGGCCAGCGCGAACGGATGCTCGCCACGCTGGCCGAGCGTCACCATGTCGTCCGCCGACTCGAGCGCGGTGCCATATTGGCCGCGCAGGAGGTGGAACATCCATTGCCCGCGGATCACGACGACCAAGCGGTCGTCGTTACCAGCTCGCTCATACGTGGACCGGGCTGCGGCATAGGCCTCATCCACGCCCGCCGACGCGTAGCCGTAGGCTGCTTGAAGGGCGGCGGCTCGATAGGTGAGCAGGTCGGCGCACTCCCGGGCTTGGTGTGGGCCGGAGGGTGAGTCGTCGAGCTCCTCCAGGCCTCGGCGGAAGTGCTCGGCGGCCTCGCGGAACGCCGCGCGCTCGAGCGCCCGCGTCCCGGCCGCCCGCCAGTACTCGGTGGCCTTAGCCGGCTCCTCGGCGCAGGAGAAGTGATGCGCGACGATCTCCGGCGCGCGATCTGCGACTGTCGGGAAGCGCTGCGTCAGGGTGTCCGCGACGCGCCCGTGCAGGGCGCGTCGGCGTCGGCGCAGCAGCCGCTCGTAGGCTGCTTCCTGCAGCAGGGCGTGCGTGAACTCAAACCGTGACCGGGCCCCTGCCACCGGCCGAAGGATGCCCTGGTGGACCAGCAGAGCGAGCGCCGGCTCGAGCTCGGCTCCGTGTAACGGGTCGAGCACCTCGAGCAGCTCCCGCTCGAACTCCCGTCCCACGACAGATGCCACGTCGATCACGTCGCCGAGATCCGGGAGCCGGTCGAGGCGCTCGGTGAGCAGCCCTTCGAGCGTGGGCGGCACCCCCGGGGCGCCAGTGCTCGCAAGGGGCGTTCGTGCTCCGCCGCCGAGTTTGAGCATCTTGAGCATCTCCTCGACGAACAGCGGAACTCCGTCGGAGGCAGAGTCGACCCAGGCCACCACGTCCGGGTTGTGCGCGGTCTCGCTGGCAGCGGCGACCATCGTCTGCACCTCCTGCGAGCTGAGCGGCCCGAGCTCGATCTCGAGCACGGGCCCGTGATCCTTCCATGGCGGGTCGAGCTCTTTGCGGAAGGTCATGACGCACAATGCCGCCACTCCATCTACGTTCGCCACGATCCGGTCGAGCAACTCCATCGTGGTCGGATCGGCCCACTGGAGATCTTCGACGACGAGCATCAGGGGGTGGTGGGCGCGGTTCGCGACTAGGAGCGACTGGAGGATCCGCAGCGTCGCGATGCGTGCGTCGCGCGGCGAGAGATGAGTGGCTGGTTGCCCGCCCTGGTCGATCGACAACAGGTCCGCCAGCAGCCGGGCCCCCTCGTCTGCCTCCAGACCGACGCCTCGAGCGGCGTCGTCGAGGCCTTCGAGCCGCACTTCGCCGGCCTGGAGCCGGTCAAGGACGCCGCCCTCACCCTGCCTGGCGCGCTCCCAGGCGCGAGCCAGCCTGGCCAGCTCATCGTCGCGGCCGACGACCGGCGTAAGCGGCCGCCCCGTCGCCACCTCGAGGCGACCGACCGCGCCCGTCGGACGCAGGACGCGGTGGACGGCGATCGGACGCGAGACGCCCTTCAACGATTTCTCCCCCAGCGGCTCGGTCTCGAAGTAGCCCTCGATGAAGTCGTGCGTCTGGCCGCTGATCACGACCGATCCGTGCGGTGCGATCGACTCGATCCGGGCCGCGATGTGGGGCATCTCACCCACGATCTCGTGCTGAGGAGGCATGGCGCCGGTACCCATCTCTCCGGCCACGACCACGCCTGAGTGCACGCCGATCCGCACGTCCAGCGAGACCTGCCGCTGCTTCAGCGAGGCGTTCAGCTCGCCGAGCTCCTCGAGGATCCCGAGCGCGGCGTGGACCGCTCGCTGCGCATCGTCCTCGTGCGCGCGGGGATAGCCGAAGTACGCCACGACGGCGTCGCCGATGTATCGGGCCGGGTAGCCATCCAGGCGCTCGATAGCCAGCGCGCAAGCACGCTGATAGGCGGCCAGGACCTCGCGGAAATCCTCCGGATCCAGCCGCTCCGCCAGCGGCGTCGACGCGACCAGGTCGCAGAACAGCACGGTCATGTGACGTCGCTGCGCGGCGCCCTCAGCGTCGGCGGAGCCGGCCGGCGTGACCCCCTCACGCAGCGGCGCACCGCAACCGCCACAAAATCTCATCCCGTGCGGGTTCTCGAACCCGCAGCGCCTACATCTCATGTTGCGTGCGCCACCCCCGGCCGATTGATCAGAAAAAGCATAGTCGGCTCTCAGACGAGGCTGGGGATCAGGCCATCGACCGCCGTTTGCTGGCATTCTCCGCGACCTGTCATGAAGCCGAACCAGGAGAGACGATGACCGAAGTTCCAGACGCGAAGGCCGAGCTCGAGACCGACCAGGACGCCCGCGAGGCGTCCGGGGCCCATCCATACGGGCGCTATCTCGAGGAGTTCGAGGTCGGCGCGGTCTACAAGCACTGGCCGGCGAAGACCGTGACCGAGGCTGAGGATCACCTCTTCTGCCTGCTCACGATGAACCACCACCCGCTGCACGTCAACGACGTGTACGCGGGCAAATCGCAGCAGGGGCGAAACGTCGTAGCTGGTCCCCTGGTCTACTCGCTGGTGTTCGGGATGACCGTCTCTGACGTCTCGGGCAAGGCGATCGCAAACCTGGCGACCGAGGAGCTCAGCCATCCGGCCCCGGTCTTTCATGGCGACACCCTGTATGTCGAATCGGAGGTGCTAGAGGTAAAGCCGTCCAGGTCGAAGCCCGACCGGGGCACGGTCAAGGTCCATACCCGCGCCTTCAAACAGGACGGCGCTCTGGTGGCCCAATTCAAGCGGGTCGTTTTGGTCCCCCGCAGGGAACCCGGGGCCCCGCTCCCCGAGGCCGAGACGAACGTGGACTAGCTGTCTGAGGGCCTGCAAAACCAGTCCGTACGGTTACGCCGGCGGACGCTTCCCGTCCTCTCCCGGGTAGGCTTGCACAGCCACCGAAGCACTAAGGAGTCATTCAACACATGTCCCATACCGCAGCGGAGCACCAGGCCACGACGACCCACAAGGGCCTTCGAGCGTGGGTAGCGGACGTAGCAGCGCTCACTCAGCCTGATGAGATCCAGTGGTGCGATGGCTCCGCCGAGGAATACGACCGGCTGGCAAAGACATTGGTGGATGCCGGCACCTTCCAGAAGCTCTCCGAAGTCAAGCGACCCAACTCCTATCTGGCGTTGTCAGACCCCGCGGACGTGGCCCGAGTCGAGGATCGAACGTTCATCTGCTCCGAGAGCGAGTCAGACGCGGGACCGACCAACAACTGGCGCGATCCGGAGGAGATGCGGGACACCCTCAGGGGCCTGTTCGACGGCTCCATGCGGGGCCGCACGATGTATGTCGTCCCGTTCTCGATGGGGCCGCTCGGCTCGCCGATCTCCCATATCGGCGTGCAGCTGACGGACTCTTCCTACGTCGCGGCCTCGATGCGGATCATGACGCGCATCGGACAGCCTGCCCTCGAGGTGCTCGGCGACGACGGTGACTTTGTGCCCTGCCTGCATTCGGTTGGGATGCCGCTGGTTGAGGGCGTGGCCGACGTGCCCTGGCCCTGCAACGCGGAGAACAAGTACATCGTCCACTTCCCCGAGACGCGGGAGATCTGGTCGTTTGGCTCCGGCTATGGCGGCAATGCCCTGCTGGGCAAGAAGTGCTTCGCACTGCGGATCGCCTCCGCCATGGCCCGCGACGAGGGCTGGCTTGCCGAGCACATGCTGATCGTGAAGCTGACATCCCCCGAGGGCACGGTCCGCTACGTCGCCGGTGCGTTCCCCAGCGCGTGCGGCAAGACCAACCTATCGATGATGATCCCCACCCTCCCGGACTGGAAGGTGGAGACGATCGGCGACGACATCGCCTGGATGAAGTTCGGCGCCGACGGGAAGCTGTACGCGGTCAACCCCGAGGCAGGGTTCTTCGGCGTCGCTCCGGGCACCGGAGCCCGCACGAACCCCAACGCCATCGAGACCGTGGGGCGCAACTCGATCTTCACCAACTGTGCGAAGACCGACGACGGCGATGTGTGGTGGGAGGGTCTGACCGGCGAGCCGCCGGCCCACGCCATCGACTGGCGGGGCAACGACTGGACGCCCGAGGCAGAGAAGTCGGCCGCCCATCCCAACGCCCGCTTCACCGCTCCCGCCTCCCAGTGTCCATCTATTGCGCCCGAGTGGGAGGATCCGGCCGGAGTCCCGATCTCGGCCATCTTGTTCGGCGGGCGCCGTTCGACGGTCGTGCCGCTGGTCGCCGAGGCGCGCGACTGGGAGCACGGCGTATTCCTGGGCTCGATCATGAGCTCCGAGAAGACCGCGGCGGCGGCGGGGACGGTCGGCGAGCTCCGCTTCGACCCGATGGCCATGCTGCCGTTCTGCGGCTACCACATGGCCGACTACTTCGCCCATTGGTTGAGGATCGGGGAGCGCGAGGGGGCGCAGCTTCCCAAGATCTTCTACGTCAACTGGTTCCGCAAGGACGACGACGGCAAGTTCCTGTGGCCGGGCTACGGCGAGAACTCCCGCGTCCTGGCCTGGATCTTCCGCCGATGCGACGGGAGTCTCGGCGCCGAGGAGACGCCGATCGGGCTATTGCCCGACATAGGCCAGGGCGGGATCGATACCGATGGCCTGGACATCGATCCGGAGGCCATGCGCAGGCTGCTGGCGGTCGATCCCGAGGACTGGAAGCATCAGCTGCCGCAGATGCACGAGCACTACGCAAAATTCGGCGATCGGCTGCCGGAGGAGCTGAAGGGGCAGCTCGACGCGTTAGAGCAGTCGCTGGGGTAAGGGCAGCCCGGGCACGCGCTCCCGTCACAGGCTGCGCGACGTGACGGGGTAGAGGCTGTCGCAGAAACGGGCCGTATTGGCCGGTTCCGTCGACAGGCTCGGGAGCCAGTCGAAATTCCCCCGCCCATGCTGCTGTTTCTTCGACAGGCTCATTGACACGTCGCGAGGCGTGTGACAGGCGCAGGTGCTCGACGCCGCCCTTTACGCTGAACCAGGTGGCCCTGCCCTTCGTCCCCTCCGACGCAGCCGTCCTGTGTCTCCAAGCGGCGGTCGTGGTCGCTCCTCGGCGGCCGCCGAGGCTGGCGATCGCCGAGCGGATACGGGGGCCGGCGTGGGCGCTCGTCCCGATCGGCTCGATCGCGTTGGTGGTGTTCGGGATCCGATTCCTGTCGGACACCGCGACCGGCCTCACTTATCTCGCAGTCTTCGCCGTCCCCCCACTGGCGGCGGCAGCTCTGGGGTGGGCCGCTCGGGGGGCGCGACCGGTCGCCGCGATCGGCGCCGCGGCGCTGTTCGCGGTCGCGTGGGCCGCGCACAGGACGCTCGTGGGGGAGGCCGCGGCCGCACTGCTTTCAGCGCTCAGCTGCG
>VAWT01000221.1 GCA_005883415.1 Actinomycetota bacterium
AGATGGGCCGCGAGGAGGAGATCGCCTATGCCCGGGAGCACGGCATCAAGGTCAAGGGCTCTACGGAGGTCGTTCCGTACTCCATCGACGACAACCTCTGGGGACGTTCGAGCGAGGGACGCTGGATCGAGGAGCTCGGCCACGCTCCGGAAGCTGACGTCTTCCAGCTGGTGACCCCTCCCGAGCGCGCGCCCCAGGACGGGGAGACGGTGATTGTCGAGTTCGAGAGGGGCGTACCGGTGGCGCTCGACGGGCAGCGGCTCGGGCTGGTGGAGCTGCTGGAGCGGGCGGCGTTGATCGGCGCGCGCCACGGCGTGGGGATCGTGGACCACATCGAGGATCGGGTCGTGGGACTCAAGGTGCGCGACATCTACGAGGTTCCGGCGGCCGCGATCCTGCTGACCGCCCACCAGGAGCTCGAAAGGCTGGTCGGCACCGGCCACCAGAACCAGCTGAAGCCCACGTTGGACCAGCGATGGGCGTACCTGGTGTACGCCGGGCTGTGGTGGGAGCCGCTGCGCGAGGACCTCGACGCCTACATGGACGCTGCCAACGAGCAGGTGACCGGGACGATCGGGCTCAAGCTGTACAAGGGCTCGGCGCGGGTCGTCACGCGCGAGTCGCCGAACGCGGTCTACGACCCCCAGCTGGCGACATTCTCCGAATCGGGCGGGCTGTTCTCGCAGGCCGCATCGCCCGGCTTCATCGAGCTGTTCACGCTTCAGTCGCGGATGGCGTGGCGTCTGAGGCACGCCCAGGACGACTGAGCGCGCACCATCGGGGGTAGGATGAGCGGATGGGTTACAAGGTCCTCGGATACGTCATCTGGCGGGGCGGCAAGTGGTACGCCAAGCGGCGGCTGCGCGGCGCTCAGCGCAGCCTGGCGATTACGGGCGTGGCCGCTCTCGTGCTCGCCGGCCTGCTGGCCGCCTCCCGCCAGCGGGCGGCCCAGGGCAGCTAGCTCCCAGCTAGCTCGCTTTAGCCGCAACGAGCGATCCTCGGGCGGCCCTGTTGTCCGCTCCGATGCCTATGCTCGTCAAGCCGAGCATGAGCACCTCTTGCGCCCACCTTCACGTCCACTCCGAGTACTCGCTGCTGGACGGCGCTTGCAAGATCGACGCCCTGGCGGCGCGGGCCGCATCGTTCGGCCAGCCGGCGCTGGGGCTCACCGATCACGGCGTGATGAACGGCGCCGTGGAGCTGTTCACGGCCTGCCGAAGGGAGGGGATCAGGCCGATCGTCGGCTGCGAGGTGTACCTCGTCGAGGACCACCAGCGTCGGGCGCCGGGACGGCTGGATCGCTTCCACCTCACGCTGCTGGCGGAGACCCCCGCCGGGTACCGGAACCTCGTCAAGCTGTGTTCGAGGGGCTTCCTGGAGGGATTTCAGCGAGGTAAGCCCTCGGTAGACCTCCAGCAGCTGGCGGCGCACGGTGAGGGGGTGATCGCGCTCACGGGCTGTCTTCAGTCGCGCTTCTGCCAGTACCTGCTCGAGGGTCGTCAGGCCGACGCGCGCGCCCATGCAGAACAGCTCCTTCACGCCTTCGGGGCCGAGAACGTCTACTTCGAGCTGCAGAAGAACGGGCTTGCCGAGCAGGAGCGAGCGAACGAGGGAGTGATTCGGATCGCCCGAGAGCTCGGGCGCCCGCTGGTCGGAACCTCAGACGTTCACTACCTCCGGCGCGAGGACTATCACCACCACTCGGCCCTGCTGTGCGTTCAGACCAAGTCGACGCTCACGGCGCCGAAGATCCGCTTCGAGACCAACGAGTTCTATCTGCGCTCGAACCAGGAGATGACGAGCGCGTTCGCGGACACTCCGGAGGCCGTGGCCACAACGGTCGAGATCGCCGAGCGCTGCGACGTCGAGCTCGAGCTCGGCCGCCAGCTGATTCCGCGCTACCCGACCCCGGACGGCACCCCCGAGCGCGAGTACCTGCGGTCGCTCGTGCACGATGGGCTTCGACGCCGGTATGGCGATCCGATCCCCGCGGCGGGGGTGGAGCGGGCCGAGTATGAGCTGTCGGTGATCGACAGGATGGGCTTCAGTTCCTACTTCTTGATCGTCTGGGACTTCGTCAAGTACGCAAAGGACTCGGGGATCGCGGTCGGGCCCGGGCGGGGCTCGGCGGCCGGGTCGATCGTCGCGTACTGCCTCCAGATCACGGACATCGACCCGCTGCGATACGACCTGCTGTTCGAGCGTTTTCTCAATCCGGAGCGCGTCTCGATGCCCGACATCGACATCGATTTCTCGGTTCGCGGTCGCGATCAGGTGATCCGCTACGTCACCGACAAGTACGGCAAGGAATCGGTGGCCCAGATCATCACGTTCGGCAAGATGTTCCCCAGGGCCGCTACGCGTGATGCGGCCCGCGTGCTGGGGTACGACTACGGCGCCGGTGACCGGCTCGCCAAGCTGATCCCCGAGCCCCAGCAAGGTCGCCCCCCCAGTTTCGAGGACTGCCTGAAGCCCGGGCAGCCCCTGCGCGCGGAGACCGACAAGGATTCGGCGGCGAAGGAGATCGTCGACGTCGCCCGGGGCCTCGAGGGAATCGTCCGCAACTCCTCGATCCATGCCGCCGCCGTCGTGATCGCCGACCGCCCGCTGACAGACATCGTGCCCTTGCAGGTGGCGGACGCTGGGCTCGATCAGAACGGCGAGCGGTCCCTGCGAATGGTGACCCAGTTCACGATGAAGCCGATCGAGCAGATCGGCCTCCTGAAAATGGACTTCCTGGGCCTTCGCAACCTAGATGTGATCGAGGACGCGCTGGACATCGTCGAGCGCTCCACCGGCGAGCGGCCCGACACGGCGACGCTCCCGCTCGACGACGCCAAGACCTACGGGATGCTCGCGCGGGGTGACTCGGTGGGCGTGTTCCAGTTCGAGTCCGAGGGGATGCGCGATGCGCTGAAGAAGGTCCGACCCGACGAGTTCGACGATCTTGTGGCGCTGAACGCGCTCTATCGCCCAGGAGCCATGGACCAGATTCCCACCTACGCCCGTGGCAAGCGCGATCCGGGCTCGATCGCCTACGCCGACGAGCGGCTGCGCCCGATTCTCGAGCCGAGCAAGGGCGTGATCCTCTACCAGGAGCAGGCGATGCGGATCGCAAAGGAGCTCGCTGGCTTCAGCGGCGCCAAGGCAGACGACCTGCGCAAGGCGATCGGCAAGAAGAACCGGGACGCGATGGCCAAACTGAAGCCGGAGTTCGTCGAGGGCTGCCGGGCGTCGGGAACCGCGGAGCACGTGATCGAGTGGCTTTGGGCCACCAACGAACGATCCGCCGACTACAGCTTCAACCGAAGCCACGCCGCGTGTTACGCCCTGATCTCCTACCGCACGGCGTGGCTGAAGGCCAATTACCCGGCCGAGTACATGGCGGCGCTGATCTCGTCGGTCATGGCCACCAAGGACAAGGTGCCGTTCTTCGCCTCCCAGGCCGAGCAGATGGGGATCGCCATCCTGCCGCCGGACGTAAATGTGTCCGAGCACAAGTTCGTCGTCGTCGATGGCAACATCCGGTTCGGGCTGGACGCGGTCAAGGGCGTCGGCTATCAGGCCGTGGAAGTGATCAAGCGCGCCCGCGAAGAGGGTGGACCGTTCAAGGACCTGTGGGACTTCTGCTCCCGAGTGGACGGACGGGCGGTGAACAAGAAGGCGATTGAGGCGCTCATCAAGTGCGGAGCGTTCGGCTCGACCAGGTCGTCGCGCAAGGGAATGCTGTCGGTACTCGAGCAGGCCCAGGGTGCGGGGCAGAAGGCCCAGCAGGACCTGGCCATGGGGCAGGGGTCGATCTTCGACTTTGGCGGCGCGGACGCGACGGGCGGCGCTGCCTTTGCCACGCCCAGCCACGCCCCGATCCCCACAGAGGAATTTGAGCGCGGCGAACTGCTGGCCGCCGAGAAGGAGTCGATCGGCCTGTTCATCTCCGCCCACCCGCTGAAGGAGGTCGGGGCT
>VAWT01000267.1 GCA_005883415.1 Actinomycetota bacterium
TTGAGCGGTCGTTTCGGTGCAGCGACTGCGGCCGCTCTGTCTTTCGTGGGCCGCCACGCTGGGCGTGGGTGCCTCGATCGCTGCTGGAGCTGGCCGCACGCTTTGAGCGCATCGGTGATGGGTGGGCTTGATCGGAGCGTTGGTCAGGAGGGTCGAGGGCGGCGGGGCCGAGTGCTCGCAAGATGTGGTAGGAGCGGCGGGCGAGTTTGCGGGCGATGGTTAGCGACGGGCGGGTGTGCGAGAGCCCGCGCGCCTTCAGGGCGTGATAGTGGTGGTAGTCGGGGCTACCGACACGGCACGCCGACTGGGCGGCCTCGAACAGCGCCCAGCGCAGGGGCGCGGAGCCTTGGCGGGTGAGCTTGCCCAGCTGCGCGTGACGGTCGGAGCGGTGCACGCCGATGTCGATCCCGGCCATCCGGACCGCCTGGCGGGAGGCGTGCAGCCGTGAGACGTCGCCGAGCTCGCACAGAGTGACGAGCGCTGAGATCTCGCCGATCCCGTACTGGGTCATCAGCGCTTGGCAGCCGGTCTGATGGCGCGCGAGCGTGCGTAGGTCCCGCTCGATCTCGGCAAGCTGGGCGTCGAGCAGGTCCATATTTTCCAGCGCGATCGTGATCCGCTCGCGCGCGTCGTCAGGCAGCTGGAGGCTGGCGAGGACGCGACACCGTGGTGATAGAGCGTCGCGCGGATCCGCTGCGTCCAGCTGGTGCGCTCGTCGACCAGCGTGCTGCGCAGCCGGGCGCGCGAGCGCCACTGGCGCACGTGCTCGGGCGGCGCCCAGGCCTCCGGCAACCTGCCCTCGCACAACAGCTGCCGCAGCCAGCGGGCGTCGGTGCGGTCGGTCTTGGCGCGGCGTTTGCGACCCCGCAGCGCGCTGGTCTCCATCGGCTCGGCCAGGTGCGCGACAGCGCCGCAGCGCTCAAGCGCCCGACACACGAACAGCCAGCCGGTGCACGCCTCGACCGCGACATGCACGATGCGGCCGGGGAACCGGGCGACCCACTGCTCGACCGCCGCCGGCGTGGACTCGATCTGGCCACGCAGCACCTCGCCCGTCACGGTATCTAACGCGTCGATCGTGATCTGCCGCCGGTGCACATCAAACCGAGCCACGATCGCCCCCGCCCGCTCGCCCACCACAAACGCCACGCGCCTGACCGCGCCGGCGTCACGCCCGCCCGATGCCATACCGTCACTCACGGTCGGTCCTCCTATTCGAATGACCGGCGGCGCGGGCTGCAACCGCGCACGCCTTCAACCCAAGTCGTTCGACACCGAGGGCCGACCACCTGCCGCCCGCTCAACCCAAACGCGACGAACGCCGGGCCTGCTCATGTCATCTTTTGCGTTTCAGGCCGCCCACTGGCGCGCCAGCGCTTTGGCGACCAAGCACAAGTCTGCGCAGGTGCCCTCCTAGCCGATGACGAGCATGCAGAACGCTCCGTCGCTGCTGCCCTCGGCGGGGTGGGGCTCACGCGGCTCGGCGGTTCGAGCCCGGAACCGAGTGCGGAGGTAGCAGAGCGCCCGATGCCCCAGATTCCGGCTCGCGCGTTACCGGTGCCGTAGCCGCCGCTCGATTGCGAGGCTGGCACGCCGGATGGCTTCGCCGTAGGCTCTTCTCGCCGCCCCCGGCAGGGGCAGTTGCGAACGGTCCATCGACGGAGCCCTTTGCGGCCGCGGCCGCTCCCGCACGTCGTGCAGTGCTCGCCGGCCACGCCCCATCGCCGCCACGGCGGCGGCGTCCGTGGCGGAGGCTTTCCCGGCAGAGACCCAGGCGAAGCGGAACGCGAGACCGGCCGCGAGGTACATGATGCTGGCGAGGTCGTGCTCGCGCGGGCCCATGCGACGACGCGCGACCACGCGCAGGGAGAGTCCCAGCACGACGAGGCTCTTGGCGGTGCGAAACAAGGTCCCGGGGCGACCGCGGCGGAGCGCTTCGGCGGCATCTCCCAGTTGCCGCTCGCCGACCGCGGAGAGCACGAGTTCTGAGAGCATCGAGGCGGTCTCGAGCCCGCCCAGCGCGCTGCGGGTTGGGTGGCCATCCGGTAGCCCGCTCGCAACGAGTGCGAGGCGGGTCGCGGCGGCCCCGCTCGCAGTCGCGGTGGCGACGAATGCGGGCCCCAGGATCGTTCGGCTCCGGGCCCACACCGGGAAGGCGGTGCAGGCCAGCAGCACTCCCGTGTAGGAGCCGAGGTAGCTGCCGAACAGGGAGGTAAGGGCTCCGAGCGCCTGCGCGGCCCGCGGCCGTCCAAGGAGATCGGCGCCGACAGCTGCCGCGCTCGAGCCGCTGAACGCGACCAAGCACCAAGCTCCCATGTTCATCGGCGAGCGGGGCTTGAAGACCCTCATCATGTTTAGGAACCGATCCGGGCGGCCGAGATCGCCGATCAGCAGGACCGGGGCGGGCGAGAGTGCGCCCAGTGCGACCCTGCGGGCGATCGCGGCCGAGCGGCAGTCGCCGGCCACGTCACACGCCAACGCGACGAACGCCGAGCCGGATGCCATTCCGCCGAACCAGAAGTAGAGCGGGACCTCCCAGGACCACACCGGAGCGTGGATGAACGGGCCGTGCACGTCCGTGACCTGCGCGCGACGCATCCGCCGGTTTGCGGAGACGACTTGCCCAGGGGACGGCTCCGCGGCGGCGTAGGCAGTGTCTCGCGCCTTGTACAGAAACGACCATTGGGCGTCACCAAAGCTCGGGCGCGCCAAGGGAACCGCTGCTCCTGGCTTGGCGGCGGTCCACGCCGCCGGCTCACCGGGCTTTCCCAGCGCGGGTCGGATGTCACGGGACTTGGTGTCGTGGTCTGCCACCCAGTCGGTCTCGCGTCCCTGGCTGGTGGTCGGGGGCTCGTCCTCGGGGGTCAGCTCCGCCGGCTCACCGCTGTGCTCGAGCCTGCCCTCCCAACGGTGCTCGTCGGTCACCAGCTCTCCCTTACAGGCCTGCGACGGGAGAGCCGACCGGCCGCGACAAATGCGATCACCGCGCCCGCGCTGGCAAGCAGTCCGGCCCCCACCGCGGCCAGCGTCGCCGGGACCACGTTCTCCTGTACGGGCGAGTCCGCCTGCGCGGGCAGCCCGTAGAGCTCGGGGGGCTCGGTTAACAGGAAGAAGGCGCCGAGACCGCCCGCGAGCTGCTCGTCGGGCTCGTCGCCTGCGCCGTACAGGTAGGCGCCCTCGATGCCGCGCTCGTGTAGCCTCGCGACCCGGCGCGAGGCGATCTCCACCAGCTCCTCGTGGGGGCCGAACTGGATCGAGTCTGTCGGACAGGACTTCGCACAGGCAGGCTCCAACCCATCCTCGAGGCGGTCATAGCACAGCGTGCACTTGCCAGCCCGCCCGTCCTGCGGGTCGCGGTCGACCACGCCGAACGGACACGCCGGCACGCAGTAGCCGCAGCCGTTGCAGACATCCGGCTGCAGCACCACCGTCTGATGCTCGGTGCGGATCAGCGCCCCCGTTGGGCAGGCGTCGAGGCAGCCGGCGTTGGTGCAGTGCTTGCAGACATCTGACATGAACACCCAGTCGCCCATCTTGCTCACCGCCTCGGCCACGTCCGCGGCGCCGTCCCCGGCCTGCGCGGCGTCCACCAGGTCGATCGCCCCGGACGCCGGGATCGCCGGGAACTTGTTTCCGCCCCCGCTCTCGAGCGCGCGCTGCGCCTCTTCCCTGAGCTGCGGCGAAGGCTCGAGCAGCTCGACGAACCGGACGTGGCGCCAGGTCGAAGCAGAGAGATCGCCCGTGTAGTCGTATGAGGCGCCCTTGCCGGGCACGGAGCCGTCCGCCGGCAGGTCGTTCCACTGCTTGCAGGCGACCTCGCAGGCCTTACAGCCGATGCAGACGGTCGTGTCGGTGAAAAATCCCATGCGCTGCGCGCCCGATCGGTGGATGGCAATCTCGGTATGCGCAGAGCCGGTGCTCATTCGCTGGCCTCCTTCGGGTTCTCTGCGAGGGGGTCGTCCTCACTCGGCTCGACGTCATGTCCGCGAAGGGCGGCGCCCGCCAGGCGGGCGGTGCTCGCGCGGTGCCTGCGACCGGCGCGGACGTCGCAGGTGAAGGACTTGGTCTCCTGGATCGAAACGTTCGGATCGGCCGTGAGGACGCCGAGATCATTTGTGGTGTCGCCGCGTGAGAGTCCGCTGTAACCCCAGTGCCACGGGAGTCCCAGCTGGTGGACGACGCACCCCTCGACCCTCAGCGGCCGGAGGCGGTCGGTCACCTTGGCCCGGGCCTCGATTTCCGCGCGCTCGGTGACAATCGTCATCCAGCCACCGTTCTCGATGCCGCGATCGGCCGCGAGCTGGGGGTCGATCTCGGCGAACATCTCTGGCTGCAGCTCCACGAGCCAGGGCACCGAGCGGCTCATTCCGCCGGCGGTGTGATGCTCGGTCAGCCGGAAGGTGGTGGCCACCACCGGGTAGCGTGGGTCCCCTGTCGCGTGGAGCGGGTTCTCGGGACGCTTCCACCGGATCGTCGCCGGGTCCGTGCCGACCTTTGGGTAGAGCAGGTTCTTCACGGGCGACTCGACGGGCTCGTAGAAGGTCGGTAGCGGTCCGTCGAGCAGGCCGCTGGGCGTGTAGAGCCAGGCGCGCCCGTCGGCCATCATCATGAACGGGTCCGCTCCGCCGATGGCGTCCATCGCTCGAGCGTCGGGCTCCGGCCGGTAGTCCGGCCGTTTGTCGGCAGGGAAGTCGGGCACGTCATACCCCGTCCACCGACCCTGCTCCTCGTCCCACCACACGTAGCGCTTGCGCTCAGACCACGGCTTGCCCTGCGGATCGGCGCTGGCGCGGTTGTAGAGGATGCGTCGGTTGGCGGGCCAGGCCCACGCCCACTCCGGCGAGACGGTGCCGCCCTCGGCGGCGATATCTCCCGGTCGACGCCGACGCGCCTGATTGACGCCAGCCTCGTAGATGCCCGAGTAGATCCAGCAGCCGCAGGCGGTCGTGCCGTCGCTCCGCAGCTCGGTGAACGAGCTGAGCGGCCTGCCGCTGGCCACCTCATAGCCGTTGATCTCCTTGAGCACCGCCTCAACGTCGGGCTCGCGCATCTCGCCGTGTTCCGGGTAGCCCCACTTCAGGTTGACGATCGGCCAGTCGCGGTCGCGGTCTGATCCGGCGTAGTGAGCCTTGACACGCTTGGCGAGGTGATGCATGAACCACAGCTCAGAGCGCGCGTCTCCGGGGGGGTCGAGCGCCTTGTCGCGGAACTGCACCAAGCGCTGGGTGTTGGTGAAGGTGCCCTCCTTCTCTATGTGTGAGGCGGCGGGCATCAAAAACACTTCGGTCTGAATCTCCTCGGGGCGCAGCTCGCCTGATTGCACCTCCGGCGAGTTGCGCCAGAAGGTGGCGGTCTCAATCTCGGCCATGTCGCGCACGACCAGCCACTTCATCTTCGCCAGCGCACGGCGCTGCAGCCCGGAATGTGCAGAGCCGACAGCCGGGTTCTGGCCCATGACAAAGAAGCCGTCCACCCCGCCGTCGAGGGCGCGCAGCATCGTCGCGTAATGCGAGTGGTTACCCGTGAGCTTCGGGATGTGGGCGAAGCCGTAGTCGCTCTGCTTGGTGGCTGCGTCGCCGAACCAGGCCTTGAGCGGGGAAATGATGTACGTATCGAAGAACGACCACCAGCCACGGTCCGCGCCGCCGGTATCGATGTAGTCCTCGAGCGTCAGGTGCCCCTCACGTGCCCTCGGCATGCTCAGGTAGCCAGGCAGCAGGTCGTAGAGGGTCGGGACGTCGGTCGAGCCCTGGATCGAGGCGTGTCCGCGTAGCGCCATGATCCCGCCGCCGGGCCGGCCAACATTGCCGAGCAGCAACTGGAGAATCGCCGCAGTACGGATCATCTGCACGGCCTCGACGTGCTGCGTCCACCCATTTGCGTAGCAGAACATGCCCGTGCGCTCGCGCCCGGAGTTGGTGATCAGCGCGTCCGCCACGGCCATGAAGTCCTCGCGCGAGACACCGCAGATGCGCTCCACCATCTCCGGCGTGTAGCGGGAGAAGTGCCGGCGCAGGATCTGAAAAACGCACCGCGGATGCTGGAGCGTCTCATCGCGCTCGACGTTGCCCATCATCATCCCGGCTCCTGTGCGTTCGTTGAACGACTCGGTGGAGTGCTCACGCACGCCAGCGGCGGAGGCGACCTCCCCGCCCTCGTACATCCACGAGGAGCGGTCGTACAGCCCGGTGTCAGGGTTGAAGCCCGAGAACAGGCCGTCCAGTTCCTCCGTGTCGCGAAACTGCTCGTTGATGATCGTCGAGGCGTTCGTGTACTGGATCACGTAGTCGCGGAAGTAGGACTCTGTCTCCAGTACGTGGCGGATGATCCCGCCGAGAAACGCCACGTCCGTTCCTGCCCGGATCGCCACGTAGGTATCAGCCAGCTGACTGGTCCGCGAGTACCGGGGATCGATGTGGATGACCCGTGCCCCCCGCTCCTTGGCCTTCATCACCCAGCGGAAGCCGACCGGGTGCGCCTCGGCCATCTGGGAGCCTCCGATCACGATGCAGTCGGAGTTCTGGAGGTCCTGCTGGAAGTTGGTGGCGCCGCCGCGTCCGAACGAGGTCCCCAGACCGGGGACCGTCGAGCTGTGTCATATGCGTGCCTGGTTCTCGATCTGGATGGCCCCCATCGCGGTGAACAGCTTCTTGATCAGGTAGTTCTCCTCGTTGTCGAGCGTCGCCCCGCCCAGATGCGCCAACCCGAGCGTGCGGTCGACCCGCCAGCCGTGACGATCGGTGTCCTGCCAGCCGTCCTCGCGCGCCGCGATCATCCGCTCGGCGATCATGTCCATCGCCCGCTCCAGCTCGAGCTCCTCCCAATCGCTGCCGCCTGGGCGCCGGTACTTGACCTTCGTCAGCCTCCCCGGCTGTTGCACCAGCTGACGGGAGGACGCGCCCTTCGGGCACAACGTCCCCTGGTTGATGGGTGAGCGCGGGTTGCCCTCGATGTCGACCAGCTCGCCTGCCCGCGTGTACACCAGCTGTCCGCAGCCCACGGCGCAGAAGGGGCACACCGACTCGGTGACCTTCATGCCGGCGATCCTGGCCTCCGCTCGGCGTGTTCGCTCTGACGCCGCGCTCGGGCCCATGCCCCAGTCCATCACGCGGCCGATGACAGGCACCCGTCGCAGTGACTCAAACGAACGCGGACGAGATCCCGACGGGGTCATCGCGCTAGGTCCGGCTCCGGTCGGTCGGCATGAGGACGACTAGAAGCGTCCCACCCTGGGGGTGGGATTGCAATATCACCAAGTCATCAGGCCGTGGGGGAGCTTGTAGACGGCCGCCAGGATCCAAGAGCTCACCTACCGGCCCACCCTGCATGTTTGAGTCCGTCCACGCACCACAAAATTGGGGGTTGCTCCCTCGCCGCACAGACCCCCGCGGACCTCTTGCGTCAGGTCCGCGAAATGCTCGCGGCGGGCAAGCTCCCGCCGGTGGCTAGATTGGGCACATGGCGGTTCAACGGATGGATAACGTGGGCATTGTCGTCAACGACCTACCGGCGACGATCGCGTTCTTTCGCGAGCTCGGCCTCGAGCTCGAGGGCCAAGCCACGGTCCAAGGAAACTGGGCAGAGCGCGTTACTGGACTGAGTGACATGCGCGTCGAGGTCGCCATGATGCGTACGCCCGACGGCCACAGCCGGCTCGAGATCTCGCGATTTCTCACGCCTCCTGCAGTCGCCGATCACCGGAACGCCCCGGTGAACGCTCTCGGCTACCTACGCGTGATGTTCGCCGTGGACGACATCGACGAGACGCTGACCCGGCTCCGTGAGCACGGCGCGGAGCTTGTCAGCAGCGAAGTGGTCCAGTACGAAGACGTGTATCGGCTCTGCTACATCCGCGGGCCCGAAGGACTTCTCATAGGGCTGGCCCAGGAACTCGGCTGAGCGCCAAGCTTTTCACCTGGTGATTTGATCGATTTCCGATCGCCCGAGGGATCCGTAGCCTGCTGTCCGCGCCGAGCGGGACGCTCGTCGTCTGCGGCGAGATGCTCGTCGCTGAGTGAAAGCACGTCTCGCAGACCGCGGACTAACGCGGCGCAGGGGCAGCCGGTGCCGTGTCGCGTCCGGTGCTGACCTCGTCGGGGAGACCGGACCGCTCGCGGGGCGGCCCATCCCAGCGTCTGCTCAATGGGTCGTACCGGGAGGCGGCGGCTATCTGGATCTCAAGGTGGCCCGCTAGTCCATGGCGCTTATCGGCGCGAGCCGGCTCGGGCTTCCTTGCGTGCATGGCTGGGGAGTGTCGGGCAACCGGCGTAGGCGCTGCGCCTTTACCCGCGCCAGCTTGCGGCGCAGCCGCTGGTACTGCTTTTGCTGCGCCGGGGTTCGCTTGTATCCCTTGTGCGCCAGGTTCGTGCGCTCCAGGGGGTCGTTTTGGAGGTCGTACATCTCCCATTGGCTGGCGACCTCGCCGTTGGCGTCGTAATACTCCGCGATCTTCCACCGCCTCTCGCGGATGCTGATGATGTGCTGTGGGGGCTTGACGTAGGGTTTGCTGGTCTGCCCGGCCTGGTAGTCGTCGTAGGTGAAGACCACGTAGTCCTGCGGCGGTGGCGCCAGGCGACCGAGGATGTGATCTGAGTAGTCGACGCCCTGCCAGTGGCCGCGGGCGGACACTGGCGCTTTCACGAGGCTGGCCATCGTCGGCAGGAAGTCGACGTGGGAGACCATCACCTGTGACGTCTCGGGCTTTCTCCACAGCCGGGGGTTGGAGTAGACCAGCGGCACGCGCAGGCTCTCCTCGTAGACGTTGAAGTTCTTCTGGCGCATGCCGCCGTGCGCCAGCCCCATCTCGCCGTGATCGGAGGTGCGGATCACAAGCGTGTTATCGAGCAGGTTCTGCGCCTCGAGCGCGTTGAGAACGTCGACGAGATAGCCATCTACCAACTTCATCAGGTTGCCGTAGAAGTTGATGTACGCGCGTTTCTTTTGGTGCGTGTCTAGCTTGCCCAGAAGTTGAGAAATGTGTAGGAACTGCCGCTGAGCGCTCGGCTTCGTCGCGAGGCTCTCGCGGATCGTGGCGGGGAGCCCGATTTCGCCCTTCAGCCACGAGTCGTTGTACCCGGCGCGACGGTACTTTCTGGGGTAGAAGAGCACGTCGTGGGGGTTGACCAGGGAGATGATCATGAAAAACGGCTGCTGGTGGGCGGCAGCTGAGTTCAGATACTGCAGAGCACCCTCCTTGCCTTCCTCGGCACGTCCGCGTTGCTTCATGAAGCGCCGGTCGTTGTTGTAGAAGCCGCCGCCCTCCTGGGGAATGTCCTGGTTCGCGCCAGCGTCGGGCGGGTTCCAGCGCGCAAACCCGTATTTGCCCACATCCGACTGCGCCCAATTTTCGTCTCCCAATGCGGGCTTGCTGAGGTGCCACTTGCCCTTATAGACGACGTTGTAGCGCGCGGCAGCCATCACGGAGGCGAGGTTCTTGAAATTCTGTGGCAGCTCGACCTGCGGGAAATCACAATCTGACATGTTCTCCTCGAGCGTGTACTTCACCCCGTGCTGAGCCGCGAAGTAACCGGTCAACATCGTGGCCCGAGTGGGCGAGCACATGCACGCGTTGCAGAACGCGTTCTCGAACGTCAGCCCATGCCGCTGCAGACGCGTGAAACCCGGAAGATGCCTCCGCGACCAGCCGCGCGGGAAATGCTGGATCGCGCGTTCCTGATCAGTGATGAACATGACGATGTTCATCCCCGCTACCCGCGGCCTCGGGGCCGTGGCCCAAGCGCTCGGCACCCGCCCCAGCGCGAACGCCCCTCCGGCTATCGCCGCGCCCCTCTCGAGCAATTCCCTCCTGCTCAGCATCTCCGTCCTCCGGAAGTCGTAAAGCCCCTGCGGAGCCTAATGATCGCCAGCCATCACCGTCAAATGGCAACGGAGCACATTCGCGCGGCCGGGCGGTGCCTGCCTCACCTCTCGCGAAGCACACACCGAAAGCCGATATGGCTGGTCGACGTGTCGACAGCATGTGCCTGCCGCGCCGCCGGCCGGTAACGCAGACAGTAGTTCGGCGCGCACAGGTACGAGCCCCCTTTGATGATCCGCCGCGGATCGCCCCCGGCTGCTCGGTGTTCCGGCGGAGCGCAGCAGGGACGGGAGGACTCAGGGCTTGCAGGCATCGTGCTGCCGGGTTCGCAGGTCCACTCCCAAACGTTGCCGGTCACGTCATACAGGCCATAGCCATTGGCGGGGAACGAGCCCACCGGCGAGGTGCCGGGGTAGCCGTCGAGTTCGAGGTTCTGCCAAGGGAACTGCCCCTGCCACGTATTCGCCATCCACCGACTGCCGGGAGTCTCCTCGTCGCCCCACGCAAACCGGGCGGCTTCCAAATCGCCGCGCGCAGCGCGCTCCCACTCGACCTCCGTCGGTAGCGACCTGCCAGCCCAGCAGGCATACGACTCGACATCCTCGTAAGCGACATGGGTCACCGGGTGCTGCTCACGCGATACCACGTCACTGCCAGGACCCTCCGGTGAATGCCAACAAGCTCCCGGCACGTAGCTCCACCACACCATCGAATCGAGCGGAACCGGCCCGTCGGTGGACTGAAAGACAGCCGAGCCCGCGACCAAGGAGGCAGAATCAACGCCCGGATAATCCGCCGGATCGGGCCGACGCTGCGCCACTGTGACGTAGTCAGTGTCCTCCACAAAACGACGAAACTCGCCCACCGTCACCGGGTGCGAATCGATCCAGAAGCCCTCCACCCGAACCTGGCGAACCGGCAACTCCTCGGGATAGAACTCCTC
>VAWT01000268.1 GCA_005883415.1 Actinomycetota bacterium
GGATGCCTGCTGCGCTGCCGCGTCGCAAATCGGCGCGCAGGAAGAAGCCGACGTTGCGCGAGGAGGTGTTCCTTATCGCCACGTCCGTGGCGGTGTCGCTGCCGTTGGGCCCGCGGCTTCTGTAGGTATGGGTGGCGGCGCTGATCTGGGAACCGGGGAGGCCCTTCAGAGCCCGCAGATCGGCGTACTGCGTCATCGTGGCCTGTGCCTGACCCATCGTCTTGGCCCAGTCGACAACGTCCTGGTGGGTGGATAGCCAGTAGACGTTGCGGTCGACGACCCGTCCCCGCTGGCGCAGGATCAGCTCGACGAAGTACGTGGTGGTCGCCGGAACGTTTGGGCGCAGCAACCCGGTCTTGACCCCCTGACCGCGTAGGGAGATCGCGCCTTTGACCCGGTGATCCAGCCGCGTGCCATCCAGTCCGTAGACATTCGCCTCGACCGAAAGACGGCGCTGAGTAGCGCCGCCGAGATTGTCCACCGCAACCCTGCCGTCGTCGTAGGCGTAGAGCACGTGCAGCGACTCGTTGGCCTTCTTCGCGCCGAAGTAGCTGCCGGCCTGATCGAGGTCCTGGTTGTAGAGATCCCACAGAAGGGTCGGCCAGCCCTTGTTGAGCTGCCAGTAGTCGATGCCGGTGGAGGGAGCCTTGGCCCGAGTTGAGTTCTTGATGTAGGCCTCGAACTCGGCGCGTTGCGTCTCGTAGTTCTGCACCTGCGCCTCTTCGACATATTCGCCGAGGCTCGACCACGAGCCGTATCGATTGCTCATCGCCGTGTCTAGGTCGTGGAGCGTGCCGAACGCGTAACCGCTGTTCGCTGGACTCGGCAAGCCGATCTCGTAGTTGGTGTGATACTGGTGGTAGTCAGGATTCTGCCAGAGCTGACTCTGCTCGAACGGAGACAGGAACCGCTTGATCGAGTCGAGTGTCGGCACCGTATGGCCGGCGCTGGCCTCGCTGTCGAACGCCCAGGAGCCGCCGACGTTGGTTCGTGTCGGATCACCCGGGTCGTAGTGGATCGTGTCGTACCAGTAGCTTGGCGGCACCCAGCTGTACGGCCCCTCCTTCTCCCCGGACCAACCGAGCGTGGTGCCGCGTCTGTATTCGGCCGATGCGATCAGCGGATCCTGGAAGTCGGCCTGGCGGAAGCCCTTCAGCGAGACTCGCTCCTGACGCGGCGTCGGGTTGAAATCGCTCCAGGCGAAGTTGAGGACGCTCGGGTGGTTGCGCATGTTCTGCCCGATCGTGCGGGCGGAGTTGTAGAGCACCTGGAAGTCCTGGTTACTCGTCAAATGGCTGGTCTGGAGCTCCCAGGCGTCACAGCACTCGAAACCCGCGTCGAGCAGGATCCCGGCCCGATCCATCTGCTGATAGAAGTCATCAGGCATCTGCTTGCCCTCGGTGCGGATCCCGTCGAGCCCGAGGTTCTTGATCATCGCGATCTGGTTCGCGGTGTCGGCCGCGGAGTAGCGCAAGAAGAGGTCCTCGTCCCAGCCGCCGCCGCGAAAAACGAACGGCCTGCCGTTCACCAGGAACTGCCTCGATCCCTGTGGCGCGATCGCCGAGCGACCGATCAGCCGGGTTGTGATGGTCCGGATGCCAAACGTCCGTGACTGGCTGTCAGCCGCAAACCTCGGCTGCTTGACGCTCATCCGAAGGCGGTAAAGCGGCTGCGGGCCCATCTGGTAGGGCCACCAAACGCGTGGATGAGCCACGACGATGCGAAACGACACAGTCCGGCTCGAGTGGGGCGGGAGGCTGATCGATTGTGGCTTCGCGGCGCTACCGCCCCGTCCGTCGACCGCAGCGCGAACCGAACCGGCCTGTCGCACCGCCGAGAGGTTGCTGACCACGCCCTTGACGGTCAGCGCCGCACTCGATAAATCCTGCGCGTCTTGCTGCACGACGTGCGCGTCGCCGAGTGCCAGCGGACCGGATGTGTGCAGCTGGATCGGAAACTGAATCCCCGTGTTGTTGTCAGGCGGAACCTGCGTCCAGTCGAGGTGGTTCACGGTGAACATCGCGGTCGGGTCGCTCGGATAAACCTCCACCGCGAGCGCGTTGACGCCTCTGCGCACAAAACGTGTGACATCGAACGTGTATCTCGTTAAGTCGCCCTGGATGCTGCCGCGCGTGGCCAGGAGCCTGCCGTTCAGCCAGACATCTGCTTCACCTACGACGCCGTTGATGATCAGCTGGGCACGCCGCCCGCCGCGCAGGTCCGACTGGAACGTAGTCCGGAACCACCACGGCACGGAGAACATCGGGATCGTGTTCGGGCCGAATCCGTCCATATAGCCGAAGCAGGTCTGCATGTTCGTCGAGAAGAAGACGCTCGGACAGCGGCCGGCCTGGACAAGCCCTCCGATTTCCGTCCCAGGGGCCCCGGCATTGTCCGGGCGGACTTGGAGCCAGGATTGGGCCGTAAAGCCCGGACCGGAGATGGCGGCGCCACCCTGCGTCGCCTGGGCGCTGCTCTGGACCTGCCAGCCGCCACGACCTAGTGTCGTAACCGCGGCGGCGGCGGCGCATGGGAACGCGGCGGCTGCCGAGAGCGCGACCGCCGTGAGGAATATGCGCTTGCGGGCAGCCGACACTCGCAGTCTCCCTTCCTTCCGCATGCGAATCGAAGAGCGCACAACCGTAACGTCTCGGAGCCCGGTGCGCGCCTACGGACAAACGCCGAGAAACTCTCTCTGCACCTCGGGCGGTATCGCGCTCTGAAGGACCCAGGATCTGCTGGCCTAGGCTCCGAAACCCGCCCCGCTCATGAACCTGCGCATCTCCCGCAGGTACGCGCCACGGTTCACGTGCAGCAGGTGGTTGCCTGGATACCAGTGAAGGCGGGGGTGGCCCCAGTGCTCCCAAAGCAGTCGGGTCTGCTCCGGCGGCGTCAGCCGGTCGCCCAGACCGCCGATGATCATCAGCCGGTCCTTGGGCAATAGGGGGCGGTAGTTCAGGGGCGAATGGAGCGCGATCGAGTCCTCGGCCTCGCGCAGCGGGATGCGATGAAGCAGCGACGAGATCAGGACGCCGACGTTGGCGGGGAAGTAGTCGGGTATCAGCTGGGGGAGGGAGGTCACCGGGGCATTCGGAACTGCCACCTGCAGCCGCGGCTCGACGGCGGCCAGGAGCGCGCTCACGTAGCCTCCGAGCGACAGGCCGGTGACGCCAAACTGGCTGACGCCGCCAGCCTCGAGATGGTCGAGGAAGATGCGGAAGTCATGGACCGCCTGGAGCATCGCCTCGTTGAAGTGGGAGGGGCCGTGGGCGAACAGCCCGGAGCCGTTGATCACCGACAGCAGATCGCGCCGCGGTCCATGAAATGGCAGCAGATACAGCAGCACGTCGTAGCCCTTGCCGTATAGCCACGGCAGCGCAAAGAAGGCGCTGTTGAGGATGTACGGCGAGGCGCCGAAACCGTGGATCACGCACAGCGTGGGCCGGGGGCCGTCGTCGTGGCGCCAGTGCTGAGCCCAGGCCTTGCCGTTGCGGGTGTGGTGGGCGTATTCCTCGAGCAACGCCGGATTGGCGGCGACGTAGGGGCTGTCGAACGCCAGCAGCGACACGCTGCCCCCTGGAGCTCGGAACGACAGCCGGCCTGGCCGCGAGGGCTTCACGGCCACGCCATCGCGGGGCTTAGGAAAGACCAGCTCGGGGTCGCGGGTCTGCGCCAGCTCGGCGTAGAAGCGCAGCCTGCCCCGCTCGCGCCAAGCGCCCGGCGTCATCCCCCACTGCAATGAGGCACTGAACATGATCGACGCCAGGGCGGTGCGCACGGGGATATCGGTGGCCGCCGCGGCAGACACGATCAATCGGGTGCGGAGATCGAGCTCCGACGGCCACGGAGCATCGGAGATTTCTCGAGGGCCTTCGGGCTGCTCGATCGTCGCCGGCTGTCGGTCGGCCCCACGCGGGCGTGGGTCGGCGCTGCGGCCGGAGCTCGCCTGCTGCTTGTGTCGCCGGCTTGCCTCCATCTACGACACCCCCCATCGGATGGCGATCTCATCGGCAGGAATTCCGGCGACGCCGGCCGAGGTGGCGTAGCGCTCGAGATGGGCGACGATCATCTCCACCCCCTCCTTGACGATGCGATCGTCGCCGCCCAGGTCGTGCCTGTAGGCGGCCTCGAGAAATCGGTCAGAGATCTCGAAGCACAACCGCAGCACCAGCGGGTCGGCATCGGGGCGCAGCATTCCCGCCGTCGTGGCGAAGCGATGGAACTCATCCGCCAACCGCTCGTCGTGCTCGCGGATGTAGGCCGCTATGCCTGCGCTCAGTCGGCCCTGGAACCACAGCACCACATAGCTGGGCCGCTCGAGGTACGCGGCGCGGTAGGCCTCGACGGTGGTCTCGACGACAGTGCGCACGCTGTAGGAGGTGAGCGAGGCCAGCGCCGCTGCGATGCGCCCGTCCATCGAGGTCACGTGCCGCTCGATCAGCGCCGAGATGATCGCGTCCCGGTCCGCGAAGTACTGGTACAGGGTGGCCACCGGAACGTCGGCCCTCAGCGCGACCTCTCGGGTGCCGAGGGCTCCGAACCCCTGGGATACCACAAGCTGCTCGGCGGCGCTGAGTATACGTTCGACGCGCTCGCGGCTGCGGCGCTGGACCGGTCTGCGCCGACCGCTGGCAGACCGGGTGGGCGTCAGCCGAGCCGTCACCACGGCGTCAACTATAACCTGAACACAACTCGGATTCCGATGGTAGGCTGGCAATCGTGACCGCGGTCGCGGGCGAGCTCGACGAGCAACCGGCGTTCGCCGGGTTACAGGGGCAGGCGAAGCTGCTTGCGAGCGGCTCGGTCAGCTCGACCGAGCTGACTTCAATGGCGCTTGAGCGGATTGAGGCTTCTCAGCCGATGTTGAATGCCTTCCGCTGCGTGCGAACAGAGGCCGCGCTCAGCGAGGCGGCGGAGGCCGACCGGCGGCTGGCCGCCGGTGAGCGGTTGCCCTTGCTGGGGCTTCCGGTCGCGATCAAGGACGACGTTGATCTGGCGGGAGAGGCCACGGCATTTGGCTGCTCGGGGGCATTTGAACCCAAGGCAGCCGATGCGCACGCCGTTGGGCGTCTGAAGGCGGCGGGGGCCGTGATCGTCGGCAAGACGACCACACCCGAGTTCGGCCAGTGGCCGATCACCGAGAGCCCGGCCTGCGGCGCGACGCGCAACCCTTGGAGCCTCGATCACACCCCTGGGGGCTCCTCGGGGGGATCTGCGGCTGCCGTTGCAGCCGGGCTGGTGGCGGCCGCGCTCGGCTCGGACGGCCTCGGGTCGGTGAGGATCCCGGCCGCCTGGACTCACCTGGTGGGGATCAAGCCCCAGCGGGGCCGAATCTCGACCTGGCCCGATCCTGAGTCATTCCATGGACTGACCTGTATCGGTCCTCTGGCGCGAACGGTGCTCGACGCGGCGCTGCTGCTCGACGCGGCGAGCGGGAACCACAAACGCGACGCCCATACGCCCCCGCCACCGGCAGAGCCGTTTGCGGCCACCGCCGAACGGGCCGATCCGGGCCGACGGCTGCGGATCGCGCTGTCGCTGAAGATCCCGTTCTCGCTCGCGCCCGCCCGGCTGGACCCCGAGGTGCGCGCCGCGGTGGAGCGTCTGGCCGCCTCGCTGTCGAGCCTCGGGCACGATGTCAGCACGGCGGATCCTCTGTACGGACTCGTCGGCGCCAGCGTCGTTCCGCGCTCGACGGTGGCATTGCGCGACTGGGTCGGGCGCGTCCCGTCTCCCGAGCTACTGGACCGGCGCACGCGGGAAAACGCGGCCATGGCCCGTTTCTTCGACGGCCCCTTGCTCCGGGTGGCCCGGGCGCTCGAGCGTCCCTTCAGCGCACAGGTCGGCGCCATCTTTCGCCGTTTTGACATTGTGCTGGCGCCCACCACGGCGCAGCGGCCGCTGTCGGTGGGCAGCATCGACGGACTGACGAGCTGGCAGACCGACAAGGTCATGGTCGCCGCCTGTCCCTATGCATGGCCCTGGAACGTGATCGGCTGGCCGGCGGTCAACGTGCCGGCTGGCCTTACCAGCGACGGGCTGCCTTTGGGCGCCCAGCTAATCGGGCCGGCCCACTCCGAGTCCGTTCTGATTGCGCTGGCGGCGCAGCTAGAGGGCCACGAGCGCTGGCAGGAGCGCACTCCGCCGTATCGCCCCGGCGCCGGCCCACCCGCTGGTCTGTGCGATTCCTGCAGCCACCAGCAGCTGGTTCGCAACACCCGCGGCTCGGCGTTCTCGCTCTGCCGCCGCTCGCGCTCGGAACCCGAGCGCTTTTCGCGCTATCCGCGGCTGCCGGTCACGGCCTGCGACGGCTACGAGCCCCGGCCTACTGCGGCGGAAGGGGATTGAGCACTATCAGGTTCGACCCGTCCTGCGCCTGCTCGATGTTCTGCGTGAACATCCCGCGGGCCGTGATCTGCTCCACCAGCGGCGAGTCCGGGGCAGACGCGACCTGATCCACGGGCGGGGGGAAGGGCTGCTGCAGCGTCGCCGCCAGCGGCTGGTTCAGCAACGGCCGTAGCTCGTCGTGCAGGAACAGGAGCGCGATATTGGCCGGCTTGGTGGTCGCGCGCTGGTTCGGCTTGGGGCACAGCCCGGTGCACGACTGGACCGTGTGGCCGGGAGGCAGGATCGCGACGACGTTGTCGGTCCCGCTGACGTATTTGAACGTATACATCGCCAGCTCCAGCGCTTCCCGGCGCAGCAGCAGGAGCCGGTTGGTCGACGGCGTACCGACGCCGATCGAGCAGTTGGAGGAACCGACGCCGCAGAGGTTGTAGGCGATCGTGTGGCCGCTGAGAAGGGACAGGGTGCTGGAGTTTGCATCAGGGCGAACCGCGATCTGAAGCCCGGTAGAGCCCGAGCCGCTAGGGCCGGTGCCGGCGACGCTAGCGGCTGCCGCGGCGCTCGAATTGCCGAGGTTCGTGACGGTCACCACCGCGAGCTGGTTGGTCCCGGATATCCGGTACAGGGGCGCGATGTGGTCGGCGATCTCGGAGGCGCCGAGCTTGCCCGAGTCGCTGGGCTTCCAGGCCGACCACGGGGCTGACGAACCGCTCCGCGATCCAGTGGTGAGGACGACGACCGCCACCACCCCCGCCCCGATCGCCAGTCCGACCAGGAGCGCGATAGCCGCGCGGAACTTCGCGGCGTGAGGTGAGGAAAACTGGCGCCCGCCGCGATCGGAGGAGAACGAGACCACTCCCGGCAGCCGCGCTTCGGCCACGTGCTCATCGGCTGCCTTGACAAGTTGGCGCTGCTCGCTCATACCGTCGGCCAGGTTTTCTCGTCCGTGAGGTCGATCTGCGGACGCTTGAGGCCGACGCCGCTCAGGAGCTCGACCACCTCATCACCGTGCATTTCCTTGCGGTCCACCAGGGTATCCGCAATCCGCTCGATGGCCTGGCGGTTGCTGGCCATCAAGGCGTACGCGGTGACATAGGCCTGGCCGAGGACCCGCGCCGCGGCGCGATGCTTCTGGCGATCGCCCAGAATCGATGCCAGCGGGTCGGGCATCATCGGCCCCGAGGCACTGGATCGATTCATGATTGCAGCGCCGATCCCCTCCAGTCGCTCGGAGACCTTTTCAGATTCTTCTGGCGACTCGAACGCCCCGTTGATGTGAACCGGGTCGGGCCCCATGGCCCACATTCCGACCATTGCCGCCGCCGTGGCGGTGGCGGCTGCGACATCGCCGCTCACCCCTTGGCTGTTTTCGCCGTAGAACACGTGCTCCGAGGCCATCGCTCCAAGCGTCATGATCAGACTGCCCATCACCTGATGGCGGAAGTGCGAGAAGCGCTCGTCCTTCTCCATGCTTTGGTAATGGCCGAGCGAGCCGCCGCGCTTGCGGATCGACAGCCGCGTGGAGAGCATGTCCTTCTCCAGATAGACGTGACCGGCGGCCGCGTGCCCCGCCTCGTGGATCGCCACCGCGCGCGTCTCCTCGGCGATGTACTCGATGTTCTGAGCAGTGCCGGTCTCAACCGTGGTCATGGCCTCGACCAGGTCGCCCCAGCCAAACGTCCGCCGCCCCTCGGCGTGGGCGATCGTCAGCGCCATCGAGCAGCACTGCTCGATCATCGCCGGCGAGTAGCCACTGGTGATCCGCGCGAGCTCGTCGCGCCGACGCGGGGTGTCTAGGTCTGGCTGGTGGTCGACCTTCGCCAGGTAGAGGTCGAAGATGTCGACCCTGTCGTCCTTCGTCGGGGTGCGGAACCAGATGTGGCGCCCCATCCGTCCCGCCCGCGTGAGCGCGGGGTCGAGCACCTCGATCGGGACGTTGCAGGCGCCGATGAAGTAGACCTGTTCAGGGCGGGGGCGCGGCGGGGAGAGGCGCAGCGAAACCCTGCCGATTCGGGTGGGGACGAC
Source organism: Actinomycetota bacterium (assembly GCA_005883415.1). Taxonomy (GTDB): domain Bacteria; phylum Actinomycetota; class Thermoleophilia; order Solirubrobacterales; family Solirubrobacteraceae; genus Palsa-465. Next base: position 8,371 of record VAWT01000268.1, read on the forward strand.
GAACATGGCGTCGAGGAAGTTGTTGACCCGGTTGGTGAAGAACTTGCGCACTCCCGGCGGCTCGTCCATGCCGTCCATCACCACCAGCAGCTGGTTGAGCGCCTGTCCCTGGTATCCGCCGAACATTCCCGGCATGAACCTACGTAGGCGCTCGCCGATGCCCTGGAGCACTGCACCGTTGCCGAGCGCCGGTTCCCCGCGCTGCGCGAACAGGCGGTCGCGCCAGGCGCGCGATTCGATCACCAGGTCGCCCGTAGGCGTGATCGAGCCGTTGGGGCCGAAGAAGCAGAAGTCGTGGATCGAGCTCGTGCTCGCGCCGGTCATCCCCGAGCCCGCCCCCTGGAGCGCCTGGCGGCGCGTCCCGACTGCGTCGATCTCGTCGATGAAGACGATGCACTGCCCGCCCCACTTGCGGGCGAGCTTCTTGGCCTTGTGGGCCAGATACTGGACCACCAGCGCGTCCATGCCCATGAACATCTGCGCGAACCCGGAGCCGGGGATCGTGACGAACGGGCAGTTGAAGTTGGTGGCGATCGCCTTGGAGATCATCGTCTTGCCGGTCCCAGGCGCGCCGAGGAACAGCAGCCCTCGCTCGCGCTTGCCGCCGGCCTTCTCGAACTCCTCCCCGGACTGCCAGAGCGTGATCACGCGCGTGATCTCCTCCTTGGCCTCGGCCTGGCCCCGGACGTCGTCCATACGGACGCCCCAGCTGGCGTCACCCGGCTCGTAGCTGCGGACTCCCCGGACCGCCATGAACAGGAACGGCCCGAACAGGATGAACACGTTGATGAACAGCAGCAGCGGCAGCTGCACGAACACGAGCCCCAGCTGGGGCAGCGTGTCGGGAGGGAAGATCTGGCGCAGCCCGGCGAACGGGTGGAAGAAACTCGCGTTGACGCCAGCGAACGAGAACAGCAGCTGGCAGAGCCCGAGCAGCAGCAGGATGAACGCGATGAGGATCGGGAGCCGCCGGAACTTCGAGCGCCAGTACCAGTGGCGCCGGCGGGCGATGAGGTCGTCCTGCTTGAGCGACTCGTCGGCCCCGAACAGGCTGGGCCACGGGATCAGCTTGCGGGCGATCACCTCCACCAGCCCGCGGAAGACGACCACCGCCAGAACGGTGATGATGATCGACGCCGCCAGCGACAGGTGGTTTGAGTCGTACAGAACGAGGAAGAAGGCCGGCGCGGTCAGGAGGGCGACGGCCGTCGCAGCCCTGGTCAGGCGCCGCCACTCGAACGCCAGCGCGGACGCGTCCGGATTTATGCCACCCCTCAAGCGCGGACTCTGCTCGGCGTAAGCCATTCCTCGGTTAGGAGGGTACAGGGGTCGGGACGCCCGTGGCGAGGTGTGCGTTGGCTGGCAGGGCAGGCAGCGGTCGCCGCTGCTCAGCCCCGTCCGGCTGGGATGCGCTGGCTTTCGGTCTCGGCTTCAGGGCCGAGGACCTGCGCCTGCGGTGCGCGGCGTGCTTTGATGCGGCGCGCGATCCAGTACGCGATCCCGCCCACGATTACGGCCGCCATCACGTAATCCAGGTAGCTGAAGCCATGCCGCCAATGCGTCCAGTTGTGGCCCACCTGTTCGCCGATGAAGCCGAGCAGCAGTACCCATGGGATGCAGCCCAGCAGCGTGAATACCGTGAACCGGATGAACGGCATCCGGGCCACTCCGGCGGGCAGCGAGATGAACGTCCTGATGATCGGCATGATCCGCGTGAAGAACACGGTCGCCTCGCCGTAGCGGGCGAACCACCTATCGGCCGACGCCAGGTGCGAGGGCTTGATGTGGAGCTTGTGCGCGTGGCGTTCGACCAGCTCGATCCGCCCGAAGTAGCCGACTCCGTAGGCGATCCAAGAGCCCACCAGGTTGCCGAGCACGCCGATCGCCGTGATCGCGAACAGAGAAAAGCGGCCTTGGGAGACGGCGAAGCCCGCGAACAGCATCGTTGCCTCCGATGGGATTGGGATGCACGCGCTCTCGGCCAGCATCAGCACGAAGACGCCGCCCA
>VAWT01000222.1 GCA_005883415.1 Actinomycetota bacterium
CGAACATCACGGCCTCGTTGACCGTCTGGCCCGCGAGGCCGGTGCCGCACCCCCGCGCGCCGATCGGGGCGCCGAATCGCCGGCATATCTCGACTCCCGCGATCACGTCGGTCGAGTCGCGCGGGATCACCACGCCAAGCGGCAGCTGCCGGTAAACAGAGCCATCGTTTGCGTACAGGGCCCGGCTGCCGACCGAGAAACGAACCTCGCCGCGGACCGCTGCTGACAATTCCCGCGCCAACGCGCGGACGTCGAGCGCGTTGCCGTTCGTGCTGTTCATTACTAGTTTTCGTTGCCGACGTGACCGTCCCCGCCAGGGAGCTTCTCGCTGACGCGGTCCCTGGCCCGCGTCAGCACACCCGCGGGGCTGCTCGAGTACTCCATCTCTTTGGCCAGCACGCGCGACATCGTGAGCGCGATCTGCTCCCGGTTGGGCTCGCCCCTAGCCAGGCCCCACGCGAACCCCTTGGCGTGCTCGCGGTTGATGGTCGGGGTCATCGGCATGTCGTGCGGATCGACGACGGCCTCGATCACCGCTGGGCCGTCGGGTGACAACGCCTCGCCCAGCTGATCTCCAACTCGCGCCGGATCCTCGATCCGAAAGCCGCGCAGGCCGCAGCCCTCCGCCACCTTCGCGAAGTCCACCGGTTGCAGCTCGACGCCGTACTGCGGGTTGCCGAGGAACGCCATCTGCTCCCACTTGATCAGTCCCAGCACGTCGTTTCGCATCACGACCACCTTGACCGGAAGCTGGTGCTGGGCCAGCGTGGCGAGCTCCCCCATCATCATCGTCAGCGACCCGTCGCCGGTGAGCGCGACCACCTGGCGGTCCGGATAGGCCACCTGCGCGCCGATGGCGTACGGCAGCGCCGCCATCATCGAGCACATCGTGCCGCTGAACGAGAACAGCTGGCCGCGGCGAAGCTCCGTGCGCGCGGCCCAGGTCGTCACAGTCCCCGAATCGCCACATAGGATTGCCCGGTCATCCAGGGCCTTTGACAAGAAATAGGGGATCGCGTCCGGCTTGATGGGGTTGCCGTCGACCGGTTGGGCCCGCTCCTCCTGGAGTGCCCGCCAGTCACGCATCTCCGCCTGCGCTTGCTCCAGGAACGACCGGTCCGAGTGGTGATCGAGCAACGGCTCGAGCTCCGATAGCGTCAGCTTCGCATCGCCACACAGCCCCACCCCCACCGGGTAGCGGAGCCCGATTCGCTCCGGACGATCATCGATCTGGACGCCCTCGGCCTGCCCAGGCGAGGGCAGGAACTCGATGTACGGGCTCGAGCTGCCGACGATCAGGATCGCGTCGCAGCTCTTCAGTGCAGTTTGGGCTGGGCGGGTGCCGACCAACGCGTACCCGCCAAGGCAGTAGGGACTGTCGTCTGGGACCGCATCCTTGCCGAGCATCGCCTTGACGATCGGGGCGCCGAGCTTCTCGGCCACCCGCTCGACCTCCTGACCCGCACCGCGGGCCCCGGCGCCGATGAAGATCAGCGGCCGGGAAGAGCGCGTGAGTACCTGCGCAGCCTCCTCGAGCCGCTCTCGCGGCGGCAGCCGCTTGCCGTCCATAGCGGTAACGGCCGAGTGACCCTCGATGTTCTTGATCGAGCGGTCACCGGTCACCGCCTCACCAGACTGGATGTCGATCGGGAATGCGATGTGCGCCGGGCCGCGCTGCGCGATCGCTGAACGTACTGCCATGTCGACGACGTTCAGCACGTGGGCCTCGCCCATGACCCGCTGGCTGTACACACAGGCGTCCTGTAGAGCGTGGTCGTGGTTGATGTCCTGCAGGTAGTGGGTGCCGATCACGTCGTGGTAGGTCATGCCCGTGATCGCCACCACTGGCGACTGATCGATCCGGGCGTCGTAGAGCCCGTTCATCAGGTGCACGGCGCCGGGAGCCGCGGTCGCCAGGCAGGCGGCAGGGCGGCCCGTGAATTTCCCGTAGGCGCAGGCAGCGAGCGCGGCAGTTTCCTCGTGGCGGACGTGGATGAAGCGGATCTGGTCGCGATGCGTCCGCAGGGCCTCCATGACGCCGTTGATCCCGTCGCCCGGCAGGCCGAACACGACGTCGATCCCCCACTCCACCAGGCGCTCCACCAGCTGATCAGATGCGGTCCGGGTACGCGCCATCCTCACTCCTCTTGCCTCGTTGACCGTTTGCTGACTACGTACCCACCCCGTACGCGCGTACAACAACGAGCGGTCAGCGGGCGAACGAAAGCGGGCCGGCACAGAGCCCACGCACCAGGCGGCGGCTCGGGAGCCACCGCCTGGCGTGGAGAGAGAAGGTGCGCAGCGATCGACGCACTCCCTTGCTGCACCACCGCGCTGCGTTGGAATACCCCCAGGGAGCGAGGGGTAAACCGAACGTGGAGGCTAAGCCGGCGTCGATGTCGCTCGTTGCGCGGTTTGTCGCGCTCGCGCCCGCGGGCGCGGCCCCGTTACGACGACGCCCCGGGGGGTAGCACGGACGCCAGTGGCGGTCTCAGAGCAACTGCGGGCGGTCTACTCCGACTATTCCCCCGGCGAGGATCGGCCGACCGGAAGCTACGTGGCCCTGATGGCCGCCTTCTCAATTTTGGCGGCCTGGTTCGCGCGGTGGTTCCGGGTCTCCGGACGGCAGCTTCCGGACCGAATCGACACTCGTGACCTGGCGCTGGTGACGGTCGCCAGCCACAAGGCCTCGAGGCTCATTTCCAAGGACCGCGTCACCAGTGGAATCCGCGCCCCGTTCACGAAGTATCAGGATGACGCCGGTCCGGGCGAAGTCTCAGAGCAGCCGCGCGGGCGTGGTCTGCGCCGCGCGATCGGCGAGCTGCTGATCTGTCCCTATTGCCTGGGGATGTGGACCAGCGCCGCGTTCGTGGCCGGCTTGCTGGTAGCCCCCCGCTTCACGCGCTGGCTGGCGTCCGTCCTCACCGTGTTCTTCGGCTCGGACATGCTCCAGATCGCCTACAAGAAGGCGGAGCAGACGCTGTAGACAGGGCTACTCGTCCCGGTCGCTGGAAGCATCATCGTTTGATCGCTCCCCCTCGGCGTCATCGTCGCCCATCTCGGGCTGCGCGCCGGGGATGCTCTGGTCGGCGCGCTTGCGCTGCCAGTCCTCTTGCACTTCCTTGACGTGATCCTGGAGCTCGCCGCTTCGTCGCTGGAGCTCCTGGGCTTCGCGCTCCAACTGATCGGCGAGCCGGTTGGGGTCTCTGTCATTCATGTTGACGGGCTACCCCAGGCCATCGGAGGCCACACCACTGAGTACCACCGTCTGGGCTCGGGTAGCACCCGCTCGTATCCGACGACGAGGAGGAAACGATGTCCCGGGGCGATGCTGTGGCGCTGCTCGGCGCAGGCGGCACAATGGGCCTTGCCATGGCTCGACACATCGCGCGGAGCGGGGTCGAGCTCCGAGCGTGGAATCGGACCCGCGATAAGGCCGAGCCCGTGACTGACGATGGCGGCCGCGTCTGCGACTCGCCCGCGGAGGCTTCCGAGGGAGCAGACGTGATCCTGACGATGCTGGCGGATGCCGGCGCGGTCATCTCCTCCGCCCGCGAGGCTCTGCCCGCCGCCGGCCAGGGCGCGGTCTGGCTCCAGATGAGCACCATCGGGGAACAGGGGACGGACCAATGCATGGAGCTGGCCCACGCC
>VAWT01000269.1 GCA_005883415.1 Actinomycetota bacterium
CCCGTTTCGATCGTGCACCCGCGCGCCGCCGAGTGCGGCAACGTCGATCTCCTCGCCGAGCGCGTCGCGGACGACCCCCGGCCCTGTGAGGAACATGGCCGCGTCCTCGGTCATCAGGATCAGGTCGGTCAGTGCAGGCGAGTAGGCACCCCCGCCGGCCGAGGTGCCCGACACCACAGAGATCTGAGGCACGACACCCGTCAGAGCCACCGCGTGCTTGAAGATGCGTCCGTAGCCGGCAAGCGCCGCCGTGCCCTCCTGCATCCGGGCGCCCCCGGAGGAGACGAACGCCACCACCGGCACGCGGCCCCGCCCCGCGGTCTCCAGGACACGGACGATCGTGTCAGCGTGGCGCTCGCCCAGCGAGCCCCCCAAGTAGGCGCCGTCCTGGGCGTAGCAGGCGATAGGCCGGCCATCGACGTCGCCCGTGGCTCCCACGACCCCGTCGCCTGCCACCGCGCGTGCTCCTAAGCGCGGGGAGAGAACGCGCGAACGCAGCAGCCGCAGGCTCCCAGCGTCGCATAGAGCCTCCAACCGCTCTACCGGCGCGAGCAGATCACACAGGGGAGCGGTGGCGGTCACTCGGAGCCTCGGCGCAGCGCGAGGGCGACGTTGTGCCCGCCGAACGCGAACGAGTTCGAGATCGCCACGCGTCCGGCGCCGTTTGGCGGTGTCAGCGGCCGCGCTTCGCCCGGGACGTAGTCGAGGTCGAGCTCGGGGTCGGGAACTTCGTAGCCGAGAGTGGGCGGGATCACGCCGGTCATCAAGGTCTCGATCGTCGCCACAGCCTCCACCGCGCCGGCGGCACCGAGCAGGTGACCGATCGCCGACTTGGTCGAGGAGATCGGGATCCGCATCGCATGCTCGACCCCCAGTGCGGATTTGAGCGCGACGGTCTCTGCGGCATCGTTCAACGGCGTCGAGGTGCCGTGGGCGTTCACGTAGGAGACGTCCTCGGCCGACATCCCGGCATCCTCGAGCGCGAGCTCGATCGCCTTCGCGGCCGCAGCGCCGCTCGGCTCGGGGGCGGTGAGGTGGTAGGCGTCCGACGTCGACCCGTACCCGACGGCTTCTGCGAGGATCGTTGCCCCTCTCCTGCGAGCGGCGGACTCCTCCTCGAGCACAAGCACGCCCGCCCCCTCGCCCATCACGAACCCGTCACGCCGGGCATCGAATGGCCGTGAGATGCCGGTGGGCGACAGCGCCTGCATGGAGTTGAAGCAGGCGTAGCCAAATGTCGTGAGCGTCGCCTCAGACCCACCCGCGACGACGGCGTCCGCATCGCCGCACTGGATCATCCGCATCGCGGAGCCGAGCGCATGCGCGCCGCTCGAGCAGGCCGAGACGATCCCGTACATCTGCCCGCGCAACCCGTACTTCATCGCCACCGCGGCCGCGCCGGCGTTCGGCATGTACTGGGGGATTCCAAGTGGGGAGACGTACTTAGCGCCTCTGTCGCGCATCACGTCGTGCTGAGCCTCGACCGTCTGGATCCCCCCGATGCCGGTGGCGATCACACACCCGATCCGCCACGGCTCATACGGCGGCTCGTCCTCCCATCCGGCCTGCGCCAGCGCCTCCCCCGCGGCGACGACCGCCAGCTGCGAGAACCGGTCCAGCCGCCGGACCTCCTTGACCGACAGGAAATCCTTTGGCTCGAAGTCGGTGCAGGCACCCGCGCCGTCGACGATGCCGCATTCGCCCCGCGCCCACCGTTCGTGTAACGCCGAGGCGCCGATGCCGAGCGGGGTGATCGCGCCCAGGCCGGTGACAACGATCTTCGGTTTCACTGGCTCACTGTCAAGCGGCGCGCGAGGCGATCAGCTCGATCGCATCGCCCACCGTCTTGAGCTGCTTCATGTCCTCGCCCTTGAGGACCACGCCATACTCGTCCTCGACGATCTGCGCCAGCTCGACTAGATCGAGAGAATCGATGTCGAGCTCCTCGAAGGTCGACTCACGAGTGATCTGCGACTTGTCGGGGCCGAAGGTCGCGAGGGCGTCGATCACTCGGGCCTCGACCTGCTGGTTCGTGACTGTGGACATGTGCAGTTCCTCCTTGGGTTGGGACTAGAGCCGTCTCATGCCGCCAGGCCGCCATCTACCGTAAGGACCGCTCCGGTGACGTAGCTGGCCTGCTCAGAGGCTAGAAAGCGGACGCAGGCCGCCACCTCCTCGGGCGTCCCGATTCGGCGCGCGGGCACAGCCGCAAGCAGTTCCTCCGAGACGCCCGTGGTCATCTCGGTGTCGATCAGCCCCGGCGCCACCGCGTTGACGGTGATGCCGCGGCGGGCTACCTCCACGGCCACGGTCTTCGTGAATGCCATCAGCCCGGCCTTGGCTGCAGCGTAATTCGCTTGGCCGGGATTGGCGCGCAGCCCCGCGATCGAGGAGATGTTCACGATCCTGCCGGCGCGCGCCCGCAGCATCCCCCTGAGCGCGCGGCGGGTGAGCCTGAAGGCGGCCGTCAGGTTTGTGTCCAGGACCATCGCCCAGTCCTCGTCGCTCAACGACGGGGCCAGGTCGTCTCGGTTCACGCCCGCGTTGTTGACGAGCGCCAGCACCGGCGTCCCGAACGTTTCCTCGAGCTGGCCGAACAGCCCGTCGGGCGCATCGGGATCGGAAACGTCGCCGGCGACCGCGGTCGCCCGTCCTCCGGCCCGCTCGATCGACTCGACCACGGCATCGGCTCGGCTCCGGTCACTGCGGTAGTTGACACCGACCAGCCACCCGTCGCCGGCCAGCGCCCTGGCGATCGCGGCGCCGATTCCACGCGAGGCGCCCGTGACCAGCGCGCATCCGTCCTGGACCTCCGTACTCATACCGCGCCCCACTCGATGACGCCGCCGCCCCAGGTGAAGCCGGCGCCGAAAGCGCTCAGCAAGACGCGCGATCCTGGCTTCAGGCGTCCCTCTCGTCCGGCGACCTCGAGCGCCACTGGGATCGTGGCCGCCGACGCATTTCCCAGCGTCTCTATGCAGTCCACCACCCGCTCGGGCGCAAGCTCTAGCCGCCCGGTAGACCTCGGGACCGTCGAGCCTCAACTTGCGCTCGGCATGCGTGGCGAAAATCGTCTGGGCGTGCGAGCCGTCGGCGCCGAGGACGATCGGCCCGATCGCGCCGTGAGCGCCGTTCGCGGCACCGATCACCACCGCGCCCGCGGCGTCGGCGAACAGAGGCGCGGATCGCGGATCCTCGTAGTCCGTGATCCGCGTGATGAAGTCGGCGCCAACGAGAAGCACAAGCTCCGCCCGACGGCTCTCGATCTGCGCCGCGCCGAGGGCCAACCCGGCCAGAAACGCGGTGCAGGCTGCGCCGACGTCGAGGGCGCCTGCGCGACCGGCGCCCAGCTCGTGCGCCACGAGCGGAGCCGTGTTCGGTGTCAGCTCGTCCGGAGTCATCGTCGCCACGATCACCAGATCGAGGTCGGCCGGGTCCACACCAGCTGTCTGGAGCGCCAGCGCTCCTGCGCGGGCCGCGTAGTCGCTGATGCGCTCTGAAGGAGCCGCTTGCCGGCGCTCGCGGATTCCGGTGCGAGCCACGATCCACTCCTCGCTGATCCCGTAGCGCTCGGCCAGCTCGGCGCTGGTCAGCCGACCTCCCGGGAGGTTGGTGGCAACGGACAGGATCATGGCGGTGCCGGCAGCTGCCGGCTGACCATCTGGACGGACGGCGGGCCCAGCCGCGGCATCAAGCATGGACCAGCTCCACGTCGGCCAGCGTCCGCTTCGCTAGGCCGCTCAGCACCCTGCCCGGGCCAACCTCGATGAACCGCTCCGCGCCGAGAGCGTGCAGAGCGAGCATCGTCTCTCGCCAGCGCACGGGCCGCGTGAGTGCCTCGAGCAGTCGCCTCCGCACGTCGTCAAAGGACTGGGCGGTGACGGCCGAGACCACGTTGACGCTCGGCGGACGGAGCTCCACGTGCTCTAGCGCAGCCCCGAACGCGGACGCGGCCGAGGCCATCATCGGCGAGTGGAAGGCGCCAGTGACGTCGAGCTCCATCGGACGCAGCCCGAGCTCGGAAGCCGCGGCGGCCGCCGCCGCCAGCGCCGAGCGCGCGCCCGATAGCACCACCTGCTGCGGGGAGTTGTCGTTTGCCACCGTCAGGCCGTGGGCGTCCGCGAGCTCCGGCGCTTGCTCGGCCGCGCCGCGACCCATGAGCGCGAGCATTCCGCCGTCCCCGGCCCGCTCGCCCGCCTCCTGCATCAGCCGACCACGGAGTGCCACCAGCGCGAGTCCGTCGGACTCGCGCAAGCTGCCGGCCGCTACGAGAGCCCCCAGCTCCCCGAGTGAGTGTCCGGCCATGAAATCGCCGCCGGGGCGCCCCAGGGCCTCCCACCCCGCCAGGCTCGCGCAGAAGATCGCCGGCTGCGCGAACCGGGTTCCATCCTCCAGGCGCACGAACGGGTCCGCACCGACAGCCTCCTTCGCCGCCGCCAGCAACTCGGGACGGAAGCGCTCAACGGTGGCGCGCATGTCACTCGTTTGGCTTCCTTGACCAGGGAAAAGGATGGCTGTGGGCGGCATGCCGCCGCAAACTACGCGCGGGACAACGAGCGGGTACAGCCCGATCCCGAAGTTCCCCCCGTTCGGGGGGCGCAACGCCAAACGGCGCGAGCTTCCCTAGCCTGGGATGAATGACGAATTATTCGAACATTGGCCCCGCGGGCAGGAAGCCTACGGGGCCGTAGGATCTTCCAGAACACTCGATGAGCGAGCAACACGAACCCACCGACCGGCTCCCGCGCCCGCTTCGCCTGCTGCTCGGCGCCACAGGACTCGGCGTCTCTGACCGCCGGCTGATGGAAGCCGCGGCTGGCAAGGTGGTGCTGATCACCGGCGCCTCCTCTGGGGTCGGTAGGGCCACAGCCCGGCGGCTGGGTTCGGCTGGAGCGACCGTGTTGCTGGTAGCGCGGCGCGACGAGTTGCTGGAGGAGGTGCGAGATGAGATCGCCGCCGCCGGAGGATCGGCATTCGTTCATCCGTGCGACATGGGCGATCCGGACCGGGCTGGGTCGTTGGCCGCGGACGTGCTCGCCCAGCACGGCCGCGTCGACGTCGTTGTTTCCAACGCAGGCGTATCGATCCGCCGCTGGATCTCCCAGTCCTACGACCGATTCGACGACGTCGAGCGCACGATCAACGTCAACTACCTCGGGCCTGTGCGGCTCCTACTCGGTCTCCTGCCGTCGATGCGCGAGCGCGGCTCCGGTCACATCGTCAATGTCTCAACCCTGGGCGTCGACTACCCGCCGCTCCGCTGGAGCGCCTATATCGCGTCGAAGGCCGCGTTCGAGACGTGGTTGGGCGGCGTCGCACCCGAGGTGCGAGCCGACGGAGTGACCACCACGTCGATCCGCCTGCAGCTGGTGCGCTCACCGATGCTGGGCCCGTTCCGGATGTGGAACTACCTGCCGGGGATGAGCACCGAGGAGGCGGCCGGCATCGTGGCCCGGGCGGTCGTCGCTCGCCCACGCGTCATCGCGCCGTTCTGGGCACGGATCGGCGGTCCGATCAACCAGCTGTTCCAGGGCCCGGTCGAGCTGGCGCTGGCACGCCACGCACGCAACGCAAACCGCGACAGCCGTGAGCGGGACGCAGGCCCCCGCCGCCCGAGCGTCACCGCGCGCTCCGCGCAGCTGGCATCGGAGGCGGTCGGCGCGATGACGACGATCGCCGCCTCCGGCGCACTGCGGCCCGTCCGGCCCGACCGCCTGGCGCGCGTAGCGCTTGCCCAGCGCCGCTTCGGCGGCACGGCGGCGTTCGCAGCCGCTGCCGGGGCCGAGCTGTACAGCGATCGCCCGGCAGTGATCGACGAGCTCGGCACGCTGACGTTCGCCGAGCTGGACGCCCATACACGGTCGCTGGCCGGCGCCCTATACCGGCACTTCGACCTGGTTGCCGGACGGAGAGTGGCGATCATGTGCCGCAACCACCGCGGGTTCGTATACGCGCAGGTGAGCGCGGCCCGGCTCGGTTGCGACCTCGTGCCGCTCAACACCGACTTCGCGGGCCCGCAGCTGCGGGAGGTGCTGGCGCGGGAGGGAGTGACGGCGGCGATCTACGACCAGGAGTTCGAGCATGTCTTTGACGCTGCCGAGTTCGGTGGTACGCGCGTGATCGCCTGGCAGGAGGAGGACCCCGGCCGGCCGACGCTCGAAGCCCTCATCTCGGTCGGCGCCGAGGAGGCGCCGCCGCCGCCCTCCCCCGGACGCACCATCATGATGACCTCGGGTACGACTGGAACTCCAAAGGGTGCCGTTCGTACGGTCCGGGCCAGCTCTCTGCTACCGCTGGCACTGTCGGGGTTTCTCGAGCTCGCGCGATTCAAGCCAACCCCGCGGTCGGGCGGGCCGATAGTGGTCTGCCCGCCGCTGTTTCACCTCTACGGCCAGATTGGGCTGTTCGCCGGCTTCGGACTCGGCTCGCCGATCGTGATCCGCCGGCGCTTCGACCCGCCGGCCACTCTCGAGCAGATCGACCGGCACCGGGCCGAGGTGCTGTTGGCCGTGCCGACGATGCTCAAGCGGATCATGGATCTGCCGCAGTCGACGCGGGACCACTACGACACCTCCTCGCTCCGGATGATCGTCTCCGGTGCAGCGCCGCTACCACCGGAGCTTGCGCTGGCGGTGATGGATCAGTTCGGTCCCATCCTCTACAACGGCTATGCCTCGACCGAGGTCGGGCCCGGCACGCTGGCCACGCCCTCCGACCTGCGAAGAGCACCAGGCACCGTCGGCAAGCCGGCGCCCGGGGTGAAGATCAGAATCCTGGACGAGGAAGGGCTCGAGCTACCGCCGGGGGAGACCGGGAGGATCTTTGTCAGCAACCCGATGCTGTTCGAGGGCTACACCGGGGGCGGTTCGAAAGAGGTGATCGACGGGTTGATGGCCACCGGCGACGTCGGGCACTTCGATCCCGAGGGCAGGCTGTTCATCGACGGCCGGGACGACGACATGATCTTGTCGGGAGGCGAGAACGTGTTCCCCCAGGAGGTCGAGGAGCTGCTGACCGCACACGACGCGGTCGCTGACGCCGCAGTCTTCGGCGTGCCCGACCCCGATTTCGGCCAACGCCTAGCGGCGGCGGTGGTGCTCAAGCAAGACCGCTCCGCGAGCACGGAAGAGCTCCAGGGCTACGTGCGCGAGCGGCTCGCTCGGCACAAGGTCCCGCGGGAGATCGAGTTCGTGCAAGAGCTTCCGCGCACCTCGACCGGCAAGCTGAGGCGACGCAAGCTTGGAGCTCAGGAGGAGCGCTCTCCGTCCAGCGAGCGACGATAGGTGAGCCAAGCCTGTCGAAGAAACCCCACCTATGAAGCGGTTTCTTCGACGCCCCCATCGCCGGCCACGGAATGACGTATCAGTCCCCGCGCGGCGGAGCGTCAAGGGACCCGTATGATCGCCCGCTTGCCGAGCTCGGGCGAGACATTCCACCGCATCGACGCCCTCATCCAAGCGGGCCTGCGTCTGGCCCGCTCGGCTCCGAGCGGCCGGATCCTTCTCGCGCGGATCGCCGACTCGATCGACCTCGAGTGGATCCCGCGGCCCTGGGGAGAGGACATCGCCGCCGAGCTGGAGGCGGCCAACTCCCAGGCACGGGAGAAGATGGCACCGCGCCACATCGAGCGGATCCTGTCGGACGCATGGGGAACGCAACCGGCAAACGAGCTGGACGAGCTCGAGCCCGAGCCGGTCGCGGTCACCGTCTCCTCGCAGGTGCACCGCGGCGTCCTCGACTCCTCGCCAGTGGCGGTCAAGGTGTTGCGTCCCGGCCTGGCGTCGTCGGTGCGTCAGGACCTGGCGCTGCTCGAGGGCCTGCTCGCGCCCCTTGGGGCCGCGTTTCCGAGCCTCGATTCCGGCGCCGTGGTGAGGGAATTTCGAGAACGGGTCCTCGACGAGCTCGACCTTGAGCACGAGGCGACGGCGCAGCGCCGGTTTCACCGCGCGCTGCGCAATCATCCGTTCCTCGTCGTCCCGGCGCCGGTCATGCGGCTGACGCACGAGTCCGTCCTCGTAACGGAATGGCTCGACGGCCTTCCCTTGTGGCAGGCGCCGAATCCCGATGAGGCGGCTGCGCGGCTGGTGGTGTTCGTGCTGGGCTCGCTACGAGCGGGAATCATCCACGCCGACCCGCACCCCGACGACGTGCTGGTCCTCGATGATGGACGCCTCGCGATCCTCGACTTCGGCGCCACCCGAACGGTGCAAGCCGAGCGAGTCGAGTCGGCCGCTGCGGCACTCGAGGCCTTCGCGGCCGACGACGCCGACGAGCTGGGAGCGGCGCTCGAGCGGCTCGGTGCCCTGCCGGCCTCACACGCCCCAACCCTGCTCGACATCTTGTCGGACGGGCTCGGCGACCTCGCGGGGGCGGAGCCGGCGCGGCTGGACTTCTGAGGCGGTTCTCGGCGCGCGCGACCGCCTGTTCGCTCATCCCCGCCAGCTAAGCGAGGTGGTCGGCGCCGGCGCCATGCCACCGGAAGATTTATGGCCCGCTCGCGGATCCGTACAGCTGTTCGCGACGATCGCCCGGGTAGGCGCGACGGGTCCCTGGCGTGAGCTGACCCGTGCCGCGCTGCGGGACGGGTGGGCAGCGGATCTGGACAGCGCGATAGCTTACGAATCGTGAGCAGCCCGGACCGATCGGCGGCAGCCCGTCGCGAGCAGCCGGAGCAGCCGGGGCAGCCGGAGCAGCCGCGGCAGCCGGGTGCCGACGCGCTCCCGACCGGCAGGCTGATCAGGGCGACCAAGGCGGCAGGGGCGGTGGCCCCCAGCTCGATGCGGTTCTTCACGACGCTTGCCACGAACGTCATGCGGTCTCCTGAGGACGCCGGAGAGCTGCTCATGCGCCGCCACGAGGACATCGCCGACAACACCTTGGCCGTGCTGGGCGAGCTACGTGGCGGGGCGATGAAGATCGGTCAGCTGGCGTCGTTCGTGGACGTCGAGCTGATCCCGCCCGAGTACCGCACCGTGTACCAGGACAAGCTGGCCGAGCTACGGGACGCCGCGCCGCCGATGAGCTGGAAAAAGATCAAGAATGTGCTCGACCGCGAGTGGGACGAGCCGGTCGAGTCGCTGTTCGAAGATTTCGAGCACGACGCCGTGGCGGCGGCGTCGATCGGTCAGGTCCACCGCGCGGTCCTGCCGGACGGTCGCCCGGTGGCAGTCAAGATCCAGTACCCCGAGATCGCCGACGCGCTGGAGGCGGACCTCGGGACCGCAACCGGATTGACGGCGATCGCCACCCCGCTGGCGAAGGCCATGATGCCGGGGCTCGAGCCGCGCATGTTGATCGGCGAGGTGCGCCAGCTGGTACTGGAGGAACTCGACTACGAGCTCGAGGCCCAGCACCAGCGGACGTTCGCGCGCGCGTACCGCGACCACCCCTTCATCTACGTCCCGGACGTCGTCACCTCGCTGTCGCGCAGACGGGTGATGGTGTCCGAGTGGGTCGACGGGATGCGTTTCGCAGAGATGCAGGAACTACCGCAAGCCGAGCGCGACCGGATCGGCGAAATCCTGATGCGTTTCTACTTCCACTCGATGGACTACGTCCGCCGATTCAACACGGATTCGCACCCCGGAAACTTCCTGCTGCGCAACGACGGGTCGGTCGCGTTTCTCGACTTCGGCAACGTCAAGGTCGTTTCCGACAGCTGGCTTCGCAACGGCAAGCGCGCGATGCGAGCGGTGATCGAAGGCGACAAGGAAGGGTTCATCGACGCCGTAGTCGCGCTGGGCTACGTCCACCGGCGGGAGCACCTCGACGTGGACTGGCTGCTCGAGCAGGTCAAGCTCGCCGGCGACTGGTTCCTGTCAGATCGAGAAGTGAGGATCGACCCCGAGTACGTGGTGCGGATCCTCTCCCAGGTGATGGACCCGAAATTCATCAGCCACGGCATCCGGGTGGCGCGCGACCTCCAGGTTCCCCCGGAGGAGATCTGGTTCCGGCGGGTGGAGATCGGGTTGTTCGCGGTGCTCGGTCAGCTGCGCGCGAGCGGCAACTGGCACCGGATTGCGCGGGAGACGTGGTATGGAGACGCACCCGCCACCGAACTGGGCGAAGACGAGCGTCGGTACTTCTCCAAACGCAGGATAGAAATCGTCTCCTAGCGCCAGTTAGCGCCTGACGGCGACCGTGGCAAAGCCCGGCGACAGAGGTCCCAGAAGCGGGCGCACCGGATGCTGATGGTGCACCTCGAAGCCGGCGTCTTCGAGCATCCGCCTTAGCCGCTCACGCGTCGGCCATCTCGCCGGTGCCAGTCGCGTCAGGACGCTCACGGCTGACACGGGCGCGGTCAGCATCGCGATCACCACGAAGCCTCCCGGTTCCAGCAGCCGGAAGAATTCGTTAAGCGCGGCCGGCTGGTCGAAGAACTGAAACGCCTCGGTCGTGACGACCGCGTCGAGTGCCCCGTCATCCAGCGGGACCTGCTCGGCGCTGCCTTGCAGCCAGCGAACGTCGCGGGAGCGCTGGCGCGCCTGCCTGAGCATCCCCGAAGACGGGTCGCAGCCGTAGATGACCTCGGGGCGCAGGTCGCGCCAGATACGCGTGGCCAGGATCCCGGTACCGCAGCCGACATCCAGGACGCGCTGAGCGCCACCGCTACGAAGCTCTGACACGACGGCATCATGGTTCGGTCGGTAGGCCACCCGCTGCAGGATCGCGGCGTCATAGAACCGCGCAATCCGGTCGAAAGCCGCCACGACGGCGGGACGGGCCCGCTTCGCTATGGGGACGTTCGCGGTCATGTTCAGCGTCGATATCCCGGTTCGAGGCCCCTATCGCCGCGCCGTGACTATCACTCGCCCGCCGCGGGCCGGGATCATGGTCACGTTGCGGTGCTTGGGCCGCTCGGGCTTGGGGTCGGCCGCCTCGAGGTCCAAGCGGCTGGCCATCGCCCGCAGCACCACACGCTGCTCGGCCATCGCCAGCGCCGCGCCCAGACAGCGTCGGGTGCCGCCGCCGAACGGAATCCACTCATACGTCCCCGGCTTGCGGCCCTCCCAGCGCTCCGGGCGGAAGGCGAACGGGTCCGGGTAGAGGTCCTCGCGGTGGTGCAGCAGCAGGATGCTGGCCGCCACTGGCGTCTGCGGGGGGACGCCGTAGTCGCCCAGACGCCACGCAACCGCCACCCTTCGGCCGGTGATCGGGATCACGGGTCGTACGCGCATCGCCTCGGTGATCGTTGACTCGATGACCTCCTCGACGTCCTCGTCAGAGCGCACCGCCTCGCGCAGCCGCTCGTAGGCCGCCGGGGTGCGCACCAGCCGCTCCCAGGCCCAGGCCAGCTGGTTCGCGGTCGTCTCGTGGCCGGCGAGCACCAGCGTCATCAGCTCGTCGCGCAACTCTTTGTCCGTCAGCGTCTGCCCCTCCTCGGTCCGGGCGCGCATGATGAGCGACAAGATGTCTGTGCGCTGCTCGAGGTCTGCTTCGCGACGGCGCTTGTGGATGATCGCGTAGACGCACCGGTCGGGAATGAGCAGGCCGAACCACGTGAGGCCGAACGGCTCGTCGTGCCCGATGTTCATCCACTCGGCGAGCTTTGCGCCCGGCATCGTCGAGCTCCGCAGCAGCTCGCGAATCGCCACCCGCAGCGCGTGCTCCACGGTGCCTGGGCGGGGACTGCCCTCGATTCCGAAGATTCCGGCCATGATCACGTCCAACGTGATCGCCTGCATCCGGGGCGCGAGCGCAAACGGACGGCCCGTGGGCCAGCGGCCGATTTCCCGGGAGGCGGCGTCCGCGATCATTTGCTCGTACCGGACGATGGCCTCGCCGTGGAATGGGGGCAGCAACAGCTTTCGCTGCCGCAGGTGCCGGGGACCGTTGGAGGTCAGAACCGAGCTCGGTCCGAGCACCGGCCGCAGCGGCGACTCGGCGGCCAGCGTCGGGACCTGGTCAGGCGGGGACGTGAACAGCGAGCGGATGTGATCGGGGTGGCAGATGACCGCCGCCTGGCCAGGGACGTAGCCGCGCGGGCTCCACACGTCTCCGAAGCGCTGGCCGTAGTGAAACATGAAGCTGGCCTGGCGCTGGCCGAACCACAGCACCTGGATGGGCCGTGGCCAGCGGACCCTCGGCGGTGCAGGCAGCACCGCGAGCTCCTCGGCGGGGATCGGTCCTGCGGGCGAGGGCTCGGCTTCCCTCAGAAGTTCCGGACCGGGCGTGGGCGTCGGCGGGGCTGGCTTTGTCAGCACGCTCATCGCGCGGCAACTTTACACCTCTGTAGGTTGAGGCGTGAGGGCCTAAGCGCACCGCGGCGCCAACTGCAGCGCGCTACCCCAGCAGCCCGATCCGCTGGGCCCGCTGCACCGCCTCGGCCCTGTTGCGCGCGCCCAGCTTGCGGTACAGCGCACTCGTGTGCTCCTTGACGGTGTGGGGCGAGAGGTAAAGGCGTTCTGCGATCTCGCGGTTGGTGGATCCGGCCGCGATCAGGTCGAGCACCTCGCGCTCGCGCTCTGACAGAAGCGGCGCCGGCTGATCGGACTTGGGCGCGAACATCGTCATCCCCATCCCGACCATCCGAACAGCGGCCGCGACCTCGCGGGCCTCGAGGTCCTTGGAGACGAAGCCCGAGGCCCCGGCCGCGCGCGCGGCCGCCGGCGACATCCGCCCCGCCCCGGAGATCAGCAGCACCCGCGTCGAGGGCGAGGCGCTGCGGATCCCCATCGACACGTCGGCACCCGATTCTCCGGACAGGAACAAGTCGACGAGAGCGACATGGGGACGAAACTGTCCGACGAGCTCGAGCGCCTCCGCCCCGGTCCGCGCCGCCAGGCAGCGCTCGACCCACGGCTGCTCCCCGAGCAGGACGCGGAAGCCCCACTGCACAACGTCGTGGTCGTCGACCACGAGCACACGAAGACGGCGCTGAGCAAGCCGCGGCCCGGGGTGGGCCGCGGTCAACGGACCTCCCGTGCCTCGTCCCGCTGCAGCGGCACCACCAGACGCACGCGCCAGCCGGCGTCCGCCGTCGCGGCCGCGTGCTTGGAGACGTTGCGCAGCGCCTCCGAGAGGACTGACTGCGTCAGGGGCTCGAGATCCAGCGGGACAGTGACCCCTGTGGCCCACTGGACCCGGATCGGGGATCCGGAGGCGGCGGCGACGCGCTCGAGCTCGGCGGCAAGGGTCGTGCCGGTCTCCTGCGGCAACGGCGCTAGCGGACGCTCCAGCGCTCGCCGCAGGTCCGCAAGGGCTTCCTGAATCTCGAGCCGGCAGCGCTCCCGCTCGGCCTCTGGCAGGGGCTGCTCGGCGCTGAGCGCCAGCGAGACGCCGAACAGTCGCTGCATCACCTGCTCGTGGATCTCCCGGGCCAGATCCAGCCGCTCGCCCAGCCGCCGGGTCCGCTCCTGCTGGCGTGTGGCGTTGCGAGCCGTGGCCACGAGCGCCGCGGTCTTACCGAGCGTCCACAGTAGGTGGCGCTCGCCGTCGGAGAGCTCGAACGGCTCTCCGCCGCGATCGGCGCAGATGACACCATAGGAGCGGCCCGCGGCGCTGAGCGGCGTGCACACCAGCGTCGTGATCCCCAGCGTCAGGAACTCCGCCGGGACCCAGTCCTCGATCCGCTCGGAGACAACCACCACACTGTCCTCCAACAGCGCCCGCTGGGCGATCGGTGTATTGACCAGAGTTGGGCGCATCGCCTGCAGCTGCGCGAAGGAGGTCCCATGGGCGCCGACCGCCCGGACCCGCCGCCGGCCTGCGTCGGCCATGAAGATCGCCGCCCGGCGCATGCTCGTCAGGCGACATATCGCCTCGCAGATACGGTCGTAGAACTCCGTCGAGGACGTGTCGGTGTCGATGTCCGCCAAGAGCTCGACGAACACCTCCAGCGGCTCGACGCCTGCGAACAGCGCAGGGGGTCGCTCACTCGCGGAAGCTGCGCCGTCGACCTTCACGCGCTTACGGCGCTCGATAGCTCGTACAGTCGCCGGATCTCATACAGCGTGGTGCGCTCCGCCGCCGGCCGTCCCGCCCGGTGCGCAGCGGCCACCAGCTGCTCAGGTTCGAGCCGGACTCCGTGGTAGCTGCCGGCCATGCGCGAGATGGACTCCTCCATCAGCGTTCCACCGAGGTCGTTCACGCCCCAGCGCAGCGCTTCGGTGGCGGCGTCGAGCCCCATCTTCACCCAGCTGGCCTGAAGGCTGGAGACCGTCTTGCCCAGCGCCAGACGGAATACGGCGGTGTGCTTGAGGTTCTCCTCACGAGAAATCTCTTCCACTCCATGCGTGCGGCCCAGCAAGGTGTGGAACGGGATGAACGACAGCGGCACGAACTCCGTGAAGCCACCGGTGCGCTCCTGAAGCTCTCTGACCACGCGCATGTGCTCGGCCAGCTCCCACGGCTCCTCGATGTGCCCGAACATCACGGTGACGGTTGACCGGATCCCCTCGGCGTGAGAGGCCTCGATGATCTCGACCCAACGCGCGACGGGCAGCTTGTTGGGGGAGATCCGTTCCCGCACGCCGTCGTGCAGCACCTCGGCGGCCGTCCCCGGGGTGGAGCCGAGACCAGCCTCGCGCAGCCGCTCGAACACTCTTCGAGGTGCGAGTCCCGACACGTCGCACATGTGCGCCACCTCCATCGGGGAATACGCGTGCAGATGGATCTCGGGAGCCAGCCGCTTGGCGAACCGCAGCCACTTCTCGTAATCCTCGAGTCCCCAGTCGGGGTGGATGCCCGACTGTATGCAGATCTCCGTGGCGCCGAAGTCCACAGCCTCCTGCACCCGGCGCGCGAACTCCTCCTCCGAATGCTCGTACGCGTCCGGGGACCGGCGTCCCTGCCCGAACCCGCAGAACGCGCAGCCGACGACACAGATGTTGGAGACGTTGATGTTCCGGTTGACGACGAACGTGACCGTCTCACCCGCAAGCTCCTGGCGCAGCTCGTCGGCCGCCAGGCGCATCTCCTCGATCACCTCGGGCCGCCGCTCCGCAAACAAAGCGGTCATCTCTTCGGCGCTGAGCCTCGTGCCATCGCGGCCCTTCGAGACGGCCCGCGGCCCGGCATCATCGGGCACCGTCACCTCCTGACGGCGTCCCGAGCCGTGTCGGGGGATGAACGACCAGTAGGCGCGCTTGATCACGTCGAGGACGCCCTGCGAGACCCACTGGGGGTCGATGTACTCGGGGTACACGCACAGACGCTCGGTCAATGCCATGCCCTCCGTCGCGAGCCGCTTTCGTATCTGCACGGGAGACGGAAACGGGTGCTCTGGAGAAATATGGTCGCCGTTTACCGACAGCCCGCCGAGGTCCGTGGCGCCGGCGCGCACCAGCTCGACCCACCAATCGGACAAGTTCGGAGGCACCTGGATACCGACTCCCGGCAGCAACCGCCTGGCCTCCGCCACAAGCCTCTTCAGATCCTCGATCGTCACCTCAGACGCCCACTCCGGCGCATCGCGTTGCGGCCCCTGCCAGACGCCCGTGTGCCAGTACTCGGTGGCGGCGGCGTCCGCTATCTCCGCCGGTTCGCGCCCGTAGTAGCTCTGATGGGGGACGAAGTTCTGGAGGATCACCTCCTGGATGTGCCCGTAGCGCTCGTGCAGCCTGGCGAGCGCCTCCAGCGCGGACATCCGATCGTCCTCGGTCTCGCCGATCCCCACCAGGATCCCCGACGTGAACGGGATCTTCAGCTCGCCGGCTGCGGCTATCGTCTCGAGCCGCTCGTCGGGGTGCTTGCTCGGCGAACCTTGGTGCACGACCAGGTCCGCGTTGGTCGACTCGAGCATCAACCCCTGCGAGGCCGTGACCTCCTTCAGCCGCGCCAACTCGTCATGGGAGAGGACGCCGAGGTTGGTGTGCGGCAGCATGCCGCGCTCGAGCGCCCGCTCACACGCCCAGGTGACGTAGGAGGTGAAGTCCTCGTGCCCGTAGGACTCAAGGAGCGTCGCAACTCGATCATTTGCCTCCGGACGCTCCCCCGTGAGTACGAGCAGCTCTTTGGCCCGCTCCCGGCGCGCGGCGCGCTCCAGCAGCTGCTCCACTTCGTGTGGCTCGTGAAGATGGGGGCGATGCGTGGCGAACGAGCAGTACTTGCAGTAACAGCGGCAGGTGCGCGATAGAGACAGCGTGAAGTTGCGGCTGAACGTAACGCGGCGACGCATTCCCGGCGGAGTCTACGGAGCCCGATCGCCGGCAACGGGTCCGTATCCTGCGCCGACTATGCGCTCCGCGCTTGTCTCGGCTCTCGCCGCGGGCTGTCTTCTCAGCGCCTGCGGGGGCACCACGACCCGCAGCGCGAGCCTGATGCTCGACTTCACGCCGAACGCAGCCCACGCCGGCATCTATTCCGCGGTGGCCCGGGGGTATGACCGCCAGGCCGGCATTCGCCTCCGCGTGATACCGCCCCCCTCCCCCGCCGACAGCATCAAGCTGCTC
>VAWT01000270.1:0-14774 GCA_005883415.1 Actinomycetota bacterium
CGGAGGGCCCGCCGGCTACGGCCAAGCCGCTCAATGAGCGCTACCGGCTGAGGCAGTTTGATCGCGGGCGATTGGTGCAGGCGGCGCTCCGCGCCCAGGCCGCGATCGTCCCCGTGGCGATCATCGGCGCCGAGGAGGCCCTGCCCGCTCTCGCGCGGATGAGGTCTTTGTCGCTGATGGCCCCGCTGCCGCTGCCTGCCAAGTTCAGGATCCGCTTCCTGGAACCGGTGCCGACCGAGGATCTGCCGGCGCGCTCGTGGGAGCAGGAGAGCATCGTGCTGTCGCTAACGGAGGACATCCGGGCGCTTATCCAGGAGAACCTGCTGGAGCTGGTCGCAGAGCGCCGCAGCGTGTGGCTGGGTTGAGCGCCAAGCGGATCCTGATCACGGGTCTGTCCACTCACTGGGGAGGCCGGATCGCGCAGGCGCTGGAGCGCGATCCGCGGGTCGAGACCATCGTCGGGATAGACACCGACGATCCCCGCCGCGAGCTAGAGCGGACCGAGTTCGTCCGCGTCGATGTCCGACCGTCACTGATCCGACGCATCCTGGCGGCGGCAGCCATCGACACCGTGATCGATACACGCCTGATCACCGATCCCCTCGCGGCGCCGATAGCGCGGGCGCGCGAGGTCAATGTGGCGGCCACAGGGGCGATCCTCGAAGCCTGTGGTGGTCCGGGATCCCCGGTCCGCAAGCTGGTGTTCAAATCGTCGGCCCAGTACTACGGCGCCGAGGCAGATGATCCGGCGTTCTTCACGGAGGAGATGTCACCGAGACATTCTCCGCGGACGGCGATCCAGCGGGACGTCGTCGATGCAGAGCGCGAGCTTCAGGCGTTCGCCACACGCAACCCGGCGACATCGGTAACGGTGCTGCGCGTGGCGACCGAAATTGTTGATCACGATCGCGGCTCACGGCTGGGGATGTTCGGGCTTCCGGTGGTTCCCGGGATGCTCGGGTTCGAGCCTCGCTGCCAATTCGTCCACGAGGACGACGTCGTCGAGGCGCTGGTCCACGTCTGCACCCACGATCTGCCGGGCGTTTACAACGTCGCGGCGGACGGCGTTCTGGCCCTGTCGGAGGTCGCCTCCCTGCTCGGAAAGCCGCTATTGCCGATCCTGCCGCCGTGGGGCACGACCCTGGCCGCGGCGGGGCTGCGCCGCCTCGGCTTGCCGGTCCCGCTCGAGGCGCTGCGGGAGCTGCGGTTCGGCCGCGGGCTTGACAACCGACGCCTGAAGGCTTCCGGCTACAACTACCGATACACGACGCGCGAGGCGCTGCTCAAGCTGCGGGCCCACCAGCGGCTGCGGCCGCTTCTGCGCAGCGGCGGCGATTCCTACCGCTACGAGCGCGAGGTGGAGGAGTTCCTGCGCTGGAGCCCGAGCGTGCAGCGCGCCGCGGGCGGCGCACAGCATGACCACGAGCATGTGCGGGGCGCGCCACCTGACTACGACCAGCTTCGGGCCGACGAGTTGATGGGCCTGATCTCCTCGCTCGAACCAGAGGCTGCGGCTCGGCTTCGACGCTACGAGGCGGAGAACCTGGCTCGGCAGGATGTGCTCGGGGCGCTCGACCGGCGCCTCGCCCGCGCCCGGCGGCTTGGGACATAATCAACTGCAACTTGGATCGGCGCAGAGTCTCGGCTGCGTGGAGATGCCCTACGGCGAGGCCTCCCAGGTGTACCGCTACACGCCGATCGGCACGCTCGTCAACGTCACCTGACGATCAGCTGCCCGCTCGGCGTTAGAGGCCCGTCCGCGGCA
The DNA here is from genome assembly GCA_005883415.1 of Actinomycetota bacterium. Classification (GTDB taxonomy): domain Bacteria; phylum Actinomycetota; class Thermoleophilia; order Solirubrobacterales; family Solirubrobacteraceae; genus Palsa-465. Next base: position 1,766 of record VAWT01000270.1, read on the forward strand.
GCGGCGAATTACACGGTGTGAACGAGCCATCGATCCCGGCTTCGTGGAGTCCAGCGCTCGAGGCTCTGGAGGACGACCTTCGCCGCGGCGCGCTGTCGGCGCCGTCGAGCGTGGCGCGCAAGCTCGCCGCGGTCCGGTCCCTGTTTCGGGTGCAGGTCGAGGGGGGCTCGCGCGAGGACAATCCGGCCGAGCTGGTCGGCTCGCCGAAGCGTCCCCAGCGGCTACCGCGGGTCCTGAAGGCAGAGGAAGTCGCGGCCCTGCTCGACCGGATCGGCGCGGCCAGCCCGCTCGAGCTCCGGGATCGAGCGATGTTCGAGCTCGCGTACGCCTGTGGGCTGCGAGCCGAGGAGATCGTCTCGCTCGATCTTGGAGCGGTGGACTTCGACACCGAGCTGGTGCGGGTGGAGGGGAAGGGAGGACGGACGCGAGTCATTCCCGCCGGTGAGCATGCGTTGCGCGCCCTCGAGCGTTACCTGGCCCGCGGACGGCCGACGCTCGGCGTGGCGGGCGTGGACGCTGTGTTTGTCTCGAAGTCGGGCCGGCGCCTGAGCACGTCCGACGTCAGGCGCCGCCTACGAGCGTGGGCCCGCCAGGCGGCCCTTGCCGGCGCGCACCCTCACGCACTCCGTCACTCGTTCGCCACCCACCTGCTGGAGGGGGGTGCCGACCTTCGCGCCATCCAGGAATTGCTCGGACACAGGACGATCTCGACCACGCAGGTTTACACTCGCGTCCAGTCGGGACGGCTCAGGGCGGCTTATGCCCGCGCTCACCCACGTGCTTGAGCCGATGAGCCGAGGAGAGGGTTCACCAGGGTGGAGGCGAAGGTCAAAGGGATTGAGCTGCAGGACCTATGGCGGCGCTACAAGTCCGCCAGCGACGAGCGCGCTCGCGAGCGCCTGGTGGTGGCCTATTCGCCGCTCGTGAAGTACGTCGCCGGCCGGATGGGCTCCGCGCTGCCGGCGCACGTGGAGGAGGCCGACCTGATCTCCTACGGTCTCGGGGGACTGATCTCGGCGATCGAACGGTTTGACCCAGGCAGGGACATCCGCTTTGAGACCTACGCCGTCGCCCGCATCCGCGGGGCGATCATCGACGAGCTGCGCACCCTCGACTGGGTTCCGCGCTCCGTCCGGGCTCGCGCCAGAGAATTCGAGCGGGTCAACACGAAGCTCGAGGCACGACTGCACCGAGCGCCGAGTGACGACGAGATGGCGGCCGAGCTCGCGATCTCCGTCGAGGAGCTTCAGGACACGCTGCTTCAGGTCTCCAACTCGACGATCGTCGCCCTGGACGAGCTGTGGACCGTGCCCGACTCGACCGGAGATCAGGTGTCAATGTTGGACACGCTCGCGGACGACGCCGCCGAGGATCCGGAGGCGCTGGTCGAGCGCTCTAGCTTCCGCGACCGCGTCGCCGATGCGATCGTTGCTCTGCCGGAGCGCGAGAAGATGGTGATCGCGCTGTACTACTACGAAAGCCTGACCCTCAGGGAGATCGGGGAGATCCTGGGAGTGACGGAGTCTCGGGTCTCGCAGCTCCATACGAAGGCCGTGCTCCGACTGCGATCGAAGCTCGTCGGTGAACTAGAGTAAGGCCGGGCGGGGAACAGAACCGATTTAGAGAGAGGAGCCAGGCATGCACAAGGCCGCGGATCGGATTCGCAACGTGGCGCTCGTCGGCCACCGCGGTAGTGGCAAGACTTCGCTCAACGAGGCGCTGCTGTTCCAGGCAGGACTTATCAACCGCCTCGGCTCGGTGCTCGACGGGACGACCGTCGCCGATTCGGATGACGACGAGAAGGCTCGCCAGATGTCGATCTCGCTCGCCGTGTCCTCGTTCGAATGGCAGCAGCGCAAGGTCAACCTGCTCGACACCCCGGGAGACTCGAGCTTCGTCGCAGACGCGCTCGGCGCGCTGCGGGTGTGCGAGTCAGCCGTGTTCGTGATCAACGCAGTGATGGGGGTCGAGGTTCACACCACCAGGCTTTGGCAGCGGGCGGCGGAGCTGGACCTGGCCCGCCTTTTGTTCGTGAACATGCTCGATCGCGAGCGGGCCGACTTCTTCAGGACGCTCGATTCGCTGAAGACCGCCTTCGGCCAGCACGTGGTCGCCACCGAGATCCCGATCGGCTCCGAGCACGAGATCTCAGGCGTGGTCGACCTCGTCGACATGAAGGCTTACTCCTACGACGCTTCAGGGCGCGAGAACTGCACCGAGATCTCGATCCCCGACGACCTGGCCGACCAGGCCCAGGAGTACCGCGAGAAGCTGATGGACGAGGTCTCGGAATCGTCCGACGCCCTGATGGAGCGCTACCTCGAGGGGGAGGAGATCTCGCACGAGGAGATCGTCACCGCGCTCAAGGACGGCACGAATCACGGCAAGGTGTTCCCCGTCACCTGCGGCGTGGCCACGAAGAACATGGGGATCAACCGGCTGCTCGACGCGATCGTCGAGGACCTGCCCTCGCCGGTCAAGCACGGTGGGCTCGAGGTCGGCGAAGTGACACTCCAGCCGGTCGAGGACGCGGAGCTGTTCGCATACGTGTTCAAGACCCGCGCCGACCCGTTCGCCGGTCGCATCAACCTCTTCCGGGTCTACCAGGGCGTGATCAAGCAGGATTCGCAGGTGCTGAACACCCGTGGCCACTGCAAGGAGCGGGTGGGGTCGTTGGTGACGTTCGAGGGCTCGCACACGCGGCCGGAAGACGAGTTCGGCCCGGGAGACATCGGGGCGGTGGCCAAGCTCCCGCTTGCAGGAGGAGGACCCGACGGTCGACCTGCACCGGGACGCCCAGACTGCCGAGCAGATCGTCGCCGGGCTCTCGCAGGTGCACGTGGAAGTGATCGTCGAGCGGCTGCGGTCCCGGTTCGGCGTCGAGGTCAACCTAAAGCCGCCGCGGGTCCCCTACCAGGAGACGATCCGCAGACCGGCCAAGGCGCACGGCCGCTACAAGAAGCAGACCGGCGGCAGGGGACAGTTCGGCGATGCCCACATCGAGATCGAGCCGCTGGAGCCCGGCGGCGGGTTCGAGTTCGTCAACGCCATCAAGGGCGGCGTTATCCCGTCGGGGTTCATCCCGGCCGTGCAGAAGGGCGTGCTGGAGGCGATGAACGAGGGGGTAGTCGCCGGCTACCCGGTCAAGGATGTGCGCGTGCGGCTCTACGACGGCTCCTTCCACAGTGTCGACTCCTCCGAGATGGCGTTCAAGGTGGCCGGGTCACTTGCGATGAAGCAGGCGATGGCGGACGCCGGACCGGTGCTGCTCGAGCCCATCATGCTGTTCACGGTCAGCGTCCCCGAGGACGCAGTCGGCGACGTGATCGGCGATCTGAACTCCCGCCGGGGGCGGCCTCTGGGGATGGAACCCACGGGCGGCGGCATGACCGAGGTCAAGGCCGAGGTGCCGATGGCCCAGATGCTGAGCTACGCCCCGGACCTGCGGTCGATCACCGGCGGCCGGGGAGAGTTCACGATGGAGTTCCTCCGCTACGAGGACCTTCCGGCCCAGCTGGCTTCCAGGGTCGTCGAACAGGCGAGAGCTGAAAGGGAGGCCGTCAAGGCTTGAGGTAAATGCGCTCCTTAGTACCCTCGGCGCGGTGAGTACCAAAGACATACGGACATCCGTTCACCACACGACCTGCGACGTCTGCGGTCGTACCCTGTTGCGAGGCGAGAGCCCGGAGCCGTACGTGGCGGGCGGAGAGCGGCGCTGGGTCTGCGATCTGTGCATTGGCCGGGCCTTGGAGGAGGGCTGGGTGCGGGAAGGGACGATTCCCACCTACGACCGCGCGGAGCATGCCCGCGAGCGCAAGCGCCCGCTAATGGGATTCCTGCGCAGCCGGCGCCCGCTTCATGAAATGCCGCGCGCGCCGGAGGCCAACGGACCGGCGGTACCGCGGCCGATGCCGACGGCGGCCGAGCCCGCGGTCCCGCCACCCCCGGTGCGCGAGCCGCGCCATGTCAGGGCGGTCCCCACGAACGATGAGCACAAGGTCGCAGCGGCGGTCGATGCGTTCAACTCCTCCGAGCATCCGCGAACTGTCGCCGGCGTGGCCCGCTCGCTCGGCTCCCCGGTTGTGTCCGTGCGTGCCTCCGAGACGCACCCCAGCGTGGTCCATGTGGTCGCCGCCTGGGAGCTCTGCTGGTACCGCTATGAGATCGACCTCGCGGACGAGCTCCCGGGAGTTAGGGTCGCGGCGCAGGGATCGGAGCTCTCGGAGCTGGGTGCCGACGAACACGGCGACAACGCGGGCGCCGACGAGAACGGGCTGCTGGCGCTCAGGGACTGAACCCGAGTGATCTATTGCGTCGTTCCCGAAGAGCTCGCCCCGGAGCTGTTCGAGAAGCTGGAGCGTCACTACGCCGATGATCCGAACGTGACCGTGATCGTCGAGCGCCGCAAGTCCTCGCGCCGCGCACGCGGCTCCGGCGGGGGAGGACAGCGCACGGTTCGCGAACGCCGCCGCGCGCGAGTTACGGGGGACGTCCCGGAGCTGCGGGGCGAGTAGTCAGGGGTGAAGCTCGTCGTGAACGTCGACGGCGGGGCGCGGGGCAACCCCGGCCCGGCGGCGATCGGAGTCGTCGTCTCGGATCCCGACGGCAACGTGATCGACGAGCTCGCAGAGCCGATCGGCGTGGCCACGAACAACGTGGCTGAGTACAGAGCGCTGCTGCGCGGTATCGAGTGGGCACGCGGTCTGGGTGCCGACCAGCTCGAGATCGTCGGGGACTCGGAGCTAGTCGCTCGCCAACTGACCGGCGCTTACAAGGTCAAGCATCAGGCGATGAAGCCGCTCTACGAGGAGGCGATGGCGGCCCTGCGGGCATTCGCCGACTGGCGTATCCGCACGGTGCCCCGGTCCGAGAACGCCCGTGCCGACGAGCTCGTCAACCGCGCTCTCGACGGGTTCGCCTAGGACTTCTGAGTGGGGTCGGTGACGTGGGCAGCGAATAGGATCGCGCCCGTTCGCCGGTCGCGGATGAGCGCCAGGAATGGGTGGTCTAGCACCAACCGGGTGGCGGGCCGGACCGCCAGGGTGGGCGTGAGCGAGATCCCGCTCGCCGCGCCCGCCACCGTCCCGGCCTCGTCCACGCGTACCTCGGCGCCGTGCTCGACCGCCTGGATCTGAAGCGAGACCTGCTTGCTGATCCCGGAGAAGTCGGCTTGCCTGGAGAACGCGAGTGGCATTCCCAGCGCCGCCAGGACTCCGTTCAGCTGGGCGTGGGTCACGAGGTCGAAGCGCGGCATCGATAGGACTAGAAGCCGCGGCCGAAGCGAGGCCTCGATCGCGGCCGGGTTGAGGCCGCTGGCGAACCGCGACTGCGTCGCGGCCGAGGGCATGACCAGCAACATCGAAAGGCTCGAGTTTCGGTACGGGAGCTCAACCGCCTGGTAGGTCTCGCCAGCGGCGTAGGGCAGCAAGACCGGCATCCGGGACATGAACTGCGCGGTCACGGTCCGGTTGTTCGGGGTGAAGAACGACTGCGGGTGGGTCATCGAGTGCTCGAACGGGTATTGCCAGCGGGCCTTCAGGTAGACCGCGTCCGCGAGCACCAGCCGCGTAAATTTGTTCAACGCGCCCGGCGGCATGAGGTCCCGGATCAGATTCCCGGTGGACGAGGCCGCCCAGGAGTTGATCATGCGCGCCGCGCCCGCCGGATCTCCTGCGAAATCAACGGTTCGCGGCGCCGCCCCAAAGTCCTCGGCCAGCGCCGCCTCGAACGGCTGCTCCAGCGCCAACCCGGCCTGGAGCCACAGGGCGTCGGCGCTCTTCATCTGAGGGGCGTCGGCCGCCAGGCCTGTGCGAAGAGCGCGGTGTGAGCTCGCCAGGTTCGCTCCAGACGCAGCGAGCACCCGATCGATCTGCGCGGCCGTCGCGCGGGCCGCGCCCTGATCGACCATGGCCAACGCCCGGTCGACGCTGTACGGGGAGAAGACGAGGTTTCCGGAACCGCCCAGGCGCCCCAGCAATGCCAGCGCCAGTTGGTTGGTCGAGCGCACGGCGGCGCCGGCACCGCCATTGGATGACGGCGGCGGCGTAGGCGGTGGCTTCGCGACCCGCGGGCTCCCTCCGCACGCCGCGAGCACGAGGCTCAGGGCCAGGGCCGCGACCGCAGGACGCACTTGCCTAGTAAGGGGAAGGAGCCCCGAACATCTCGGGCAGCTTCGCTGCCAGCGAGAAGTCGCCTTCGAACGACGCTCGGTCGCGGAGTAGCGGCACCGCGGGATCGATCGTACCCGCGGCGACGCGGACGAAGTCCGACAGCGGGAAGCGGATCCTGAGCGCGGGATGACGGGCCGCACCCCGGCGCGCGACGGCGCGACCGTCGAGGACTTCGATCGTCCAGCAGCTGGGTGGGGCGCCAGTGGCCGGCCTGTCCAGCTCGTACACCAGCCTACCTTCAAACCCGCCGGCGGCGTCGGGCTCGAATGCTGCGGCCATCGCCGAGAACATCGCCCGCTGGACGACGCGGGAGCCGAATCGGCGCTCGAGCCTAGCGTCGTCGGCACCGTCGACGGCGCGGGCCAGCAGCTTGATCGCCCGTTCGCGGGCCGCGCGGCGCGCACGGACCCGGGCCGATGCGGCCATCTCCCGTGGGCTCTGCGACGTGTGCGCGCGTCGCCGGGCAGCCGACACCTCGGCCTGCTCGTCGATCACGTAGGGCGAGGACAGCTCGCGGGCCGGCTCGCGCCTGGAGAGCGCGGCCCCGATCGCCGTCTCGAGGCGTTCGGCCTTGGCCGCCTCCCGTTGGTCGCGGCCGTCCAAGAACGGCGGCATGACGCGCTCGGCGAACAGCTCGAGCGACTCGCAGATGTGTTCGTGGCGGTTGCGTCCCGCCTGCAGCACGAAGATCACCTGGTCGACGCCGGCCTCCTCGTAGCGCCGAACGAGATCTGACACCTGCGCGGGAGTGCCGATCGCTCCCCGGAGCGACCCCAACCCCTCCTGAAGGAGCCTCACCCCGAGCGGCGCCTGATCGGGCCTGACGATGTGCCGCGCAAACCCCGCCTGGTCGCGGTTGGAGGCGAACTCCTTGTAGACGTCGGTCCGACCCGGAACGTGCTCGCTCAGGCCGTAGTAGTGGCCCAGCGAGTAGCCGAAGAAGTGGGCGCCGTCTATGCCGCGTTCGATCGCCTCCGCCTCGGAGGGGGCCAGCATCATCGGCAACACCACGGCGACATTCGCGTTCACGCCGAATCCGGCCGGCACGCACTCCTCCGAGTCGAGGAGTTCGTAGTACTCGCGCACCCACCTGGCCGCGTCCTCTGGTTCGACGAACGAGAACGAAAGCGCACCGATGCCATTGCGGGCCGCTTCGTGAATCGTCTCGCGTCGGCTGCAAGCCACCCACACCGGGGGGTGCGGGCGCTGCACCGCCTTGGGGACCACGTTGCGCGGCGGCATCTGCACCCACTGTCCGTCGCTGCCCGCGAACGGCTCCTCGACGAGCATCCGTGTGATGGCGTCGAGGCTCTCGCGCCACATCTCTCGCTTGTGCTCGCGCTCGATAAGAAAGCCGCCCAGCTCGGCGGCGGAGCTCGACTCCCCGGTCCCGTAGTCAACCCGTCCGTTGGATACGAGGTCGAGGGTCGCCAGCCGCTCGGCTACTCGGGCGGGATGGTTGACCTGCGGCATCACATTGACGATCCCGTGGCCCAGCCGAATGTTCGTCGTTCGCTGCGAGGCCGCGGCCAGAAACACCTCGGGTGCCGAGGAATGGGAGTACTCCTCGAGGAAGTGGTGCTCGACCTCCCACACGTAATCAATCCCCAGGCGGTCGGCCAGCTCGATCTGTTCGAGCGCCTCCCGGTACAGCTGCGCCTCGCTCCACTGCAACCACGGGCGCGGCAGCTGGTGCTCGTAGAAGATCCCGAAGCGCATGTTGGCGGCATGTTAGGCCCGACCGGGGGGCGCGGCGCGCGATTTGGGGGGGTCGTTAGTCTCCGCGGCGTGACCGATGCCCTGAGCGAGCTGGCGGCGCGCCTCGATGACGCGGCCGATCGACTGCGGTCCGGGGATCTCGAGCCCGAGGCGGCGCTGGCCCTGATCGAGGATTGCGCCCGGCTGGCGTCCGAGGCCAGCGCCAGGGTCGACGAGCGTGCCCGGGCCGCGCTCGAGCCGCTGCCCGACCTGCCGGGGCAGCTGCCGCTTCCCGCGTCGTAACCGCACTGAGTTGGCCGCGCCCGAATATCCCGGGGCCGCGCAATATCCCGAGCACCTGCGGGACCAGGTTGATCGCTATCTGGAATCGCTGCGCTTTTCGACCGAGCAGGCGGCGGGCGGACTCGAGGAGGCGATGCGCTACTCGCTGCTCGCGGGAGGCAAGCGGATCCGGCCGGTGCTGGCGCTCGCGACCGCCAAGGCCATCGGACGAGAACCCGTCTGGGTGCTGCCGCTGGCGGGGGCGCTTGAGCTGATCCACACCTACTCGCTGATCCACGACGACCTCCCAGCCATGGACGACGACGACATGCGGCGCGGAAAGCCCAGTCTCCACAAGGTCTTCGGCGAGAACGTGGCCATCCTGGCCGGCGACGGCCTGTACGCCGAGGCCTTCGCCCTGCTGCTCTCAGAACAGCAGGGGGATCCGGCCAGCGTGCTGGCCGCGGCGCGCGAGCTGGCGCAGGCAACCGGGGTGCGAGGAATGGTCGGCGGTCAGTACATCGATGTTGCAGAAACGGCCCCTTTCGGACCGGATGGGCTCCGCCGCCTGCACGAGCTAAAGACCGGAAAGCTCATCGCGGCGAGCGTCGGATGCGTGCTTGACCTCGGCGGAAACCTCGAACATGAGACAATTTCCGGCTTCAGAGCCTTCGCGAGCGAGCTTGGCGTCCTGTTCCAAATTGTCGATGACATCCTCGACGTGGCCGGATCGGCGCAGACGCTCGGCAAGCCGCAGGGCAGCGACGAGCGGCTGGGTAAGCGCACCTACGTGACCGAGTTCGGACTCAGAGGGGCGCGCCGCCTAGCTGCGGAGTCGCACGAACGGGCTCGTGCGGTGCTCTCCCGAGCGGCGGGGGAACAAGGCGCGGAGCTATCGCAGATCACAGACTTCATCGCAACCCGGAGCTATTGATGTCAGACCTCCTAAAGCGGATCGACTCCCCGCAAGACCTCCACGAGTGCAGCGACGAGGAGCTCGAGGCGCTCGCGCAGGAGGTTCGCGAGTACATCATCGACACCGTGGGGGAGATCGGCGGTCACTTCGGCGCAAACCTGGGCGCCGTGGAGATTGCCGTGGCGCTGCATTCGGTCCTCGATTCACCAAGGGACAAGATCCTGTGGGACGTCGGTCATCAGGCCTATCCCCACAAGATCCTCACCGGCCGCCGCGATCAGCTGCCCACGATCAGAAAGTACGAGGGGCTGGCCCCGTTCTGCGCCATTCACGAGTCGCCCCACGACATCATGGGTGCCGGCCATGCGTCTACCGCGATCGGCTACGCGGTCGGGATCAAGGAGGCGATGCGGCGTGGGCTGGCCGAGGATGCTCACGTCGTGGCGGTCGCCGGAGACGGCGCCCTGACCGGCGGCGTGGCGTTCGAGGCCGTCCATCAGGCCGGCGGGCTCGGGACCCCGATCGTTGTGCTGCTAAACGACAACGGGATGTCGATCGCGCCGAATGTCGGCGCCCTGTCGCGGTACTTCAACCGCATGCGGCTGAACCCCAAGCTGTGGCACGCCCGCGAGGGCGTCGAGGAAGGTTTGATCAAGCTACCCGTCGGCATCGGCCCCGCCTTTGAGCGCTTCGGGCCTCACTTCAAGGAGTCGCTGAAGGCCTTCTGGGCCCCGGGCCTCTGGTGGGAGGAGCTCGAATTCGCCTACATCGGCGTCATCGACGGACACGACGTCCGCGCGGTCCGGAGCGCGCTGCGAGACGCGCTGGCCGCGGAGCGTCCGGTCGTCGTGCACTGCGCCACGGTCAAGGGGAAGGGCTTCCCCCCGGCCGAGGAGGGCGGCCTCGAAGGGATGGAGAAGTGGCACGCGGCCAAGCCCAAGTCCATCTCCAACGGCGCCCCCGCCAAGGCTTCGTCCGGCTCCGCGTCGGGCGGCGCGTCGCCCCCGCCCCAATACACGCAGGTGTTCGGCGATGCCCTCGTGGCCGAGTGCCGGCGCGACCCGCGGGTTATCGGGATCACCGCGGCGATGAACTCGGGCACCGGTCTCAACATCCTCCAGCGGGAGCTCCCCGAGCACTACTACGACGTCGGGATCGCCGAGCAGCAGGCGGTGCTGTTCGCCGCCGGGCTGGCGCTTGAAGGGTGTAAGCCCGTGGCCGCCATCTACTCGACCTTCCTGCAGCGGGCGTACGACCAGATCGTCCACGACGTGTGCCTCCAGAAGCTGAACGTCGTGTTCTCCATGGATCGCGCCGGGCTGGTGGGTGACGACGGGCCCACCCACCACGGCGCGTTCGACATCGCCTATCTGCGTTGCCTGCCGAACATGGTGCTCACGGCCCCCCGCGACGAGGCGATGCTCGTGCACATGCTCCACACGGCTCTCGTCTACGACGACGGACCGATCGCGCTGCGCTACCCCCGCGGCGCAGGGATCGGGGTGCCGCTCCCCGATCGTCCTTCGACGATCGAGATCGGGACCGGAGAGATCCTGCGCGAGGGCTCGACGGTGGCCCTGCTGGGATACGGAAGCGGGGTCGCCAAGGCGCTGGAAGCCGCCTCGATCCTGGCCGATCGCGGCATCTCGGCGACGGTCGCAGACGCGCGGTTCGCGAAGCCGATCGACCTGGCGCTCGCGGCGCAGCTCGCCGCCGAGCACGAACTGCTGGTGACCGTGGAGGAGGGCGTGCTCGCGGGCGGATTCGGTTCCGCTGTGTGGGAGACCCTTTCCGATGCCGGTGTGGCCGGGTCCTCGGGCGCAGCCCGCATCCTCCGGGTAGGCCTACCCGACCGCTACGTGACCCATGGAGCGCCGAAGCTCCTTCATGAGGAGGTCGGCTTCACCGGCAACAGGATCGCGGAGCGGATCGAGGCGGCGGTGGCTGAGCTGGAGGGGGTGGCGTAGAGGTCCGCCCGCCGCGCGGCCCGCGGCGCCATAACGAGCCTGTCGAAGAAACGGGAATATGTGGCTCGTTTCGTCGACAGCCTCTGTATGCGCGTCCCCCCTTAAAGAGGAACGGCCCGCGCTAAAGGCGGGCCGTCCTGAGGGAGGAGAGATGTTCTGCACTTTGAGCTGGTGGGGTTGACCCCACCAGCCTCCAATGGAAGCGGCATTGCCGCCAGATCTGTGTGATGTCGATCACGTACGGTTGACCACCGTGAACAGAGTGCGTCTGGACGCCCTGCTGTCCCAGCGGGGCGTTTTTCCATCGCGCGCCCGCGCCGCCGCGTCCGTCCTGGCCGGAGACGTGCTGCTGCTCCCGGAGCGCAGGCGGGCCCAGAAGCCGGGACAGCTGGTGCCAGAAGACGTCCAGGTCGAGGTGGCGAGGGGTCCGGAGTTCGTCTCCAGAGGCGGCATCAAGCTGGCCAACGCCCTGGCCGCAACCGGGCTCGATACCGCAGGCCGGCTGGCTCTGGATGTGGGGGCTTCGACCGGCGGGTTCACCGACTGCCTGCTCAAGCGCGGGGTGGAGCACGTGGTCTGCATGGACGTCGCCTACGGCCAACTCGACTGGAGGCTGCGGTCCGATGACAGGGTGACCGTGATCGAGCGCCGCAACGCCCGGTGGCTGCGCCGGGAGGAGCTTCCGTACGCTCCCGACCTGATCGTGATCGACGTCTCCTTCATCTCGCTGAAAAAGGTCATGCCCGCGATCCTGGCGTGCGCTGCCCAGCAGTTCGACGCTTTGGCGCTCATCAAGCCGCAATTCGAGGTCGGGCGCGAGCACGTCGGCTCCTCGGGCGTCGTCCGCGACAGCCAGCAGCGACGGCGAGCGCTGATCGAGGTCGGCCTGGAGGCAAAGCGCCTGGGAGCGGCGGTCCTCGGCTACACAAGCTCTGGTCTGCCCGGGCCCAAGGGCAACCGGGAGACGTTCGTGTGGCTGGCGGAGGGTGTCCGGGAAGGCCTGGGCGAGGACGAGCTCGAGCCGGCGGCGCGGGACGTCGAGCCTTGATCGCACCCCGCACCGCCACGGTGCTCACCCACCGGCGGCCAGCAGAGATCGCTCCGGCTGTCGCAGAACTGCTTGAGGCGGCCACTCGCGCGGGCGTCGTGCTCCGATTCGATCCGGAGGAGACCCGCAAGCATCGTCTCGCCCCGCGGGAAGGCATCGAGGTGGACGCCCAGCTGCTCAAGGAGGCCGACATGTGCTTCGCGCTGGGGGGCGATGGGACGATCCTGAGCGCGCTGCGTGAGTACGCGGGCACCGGCGTGCCGGTGTTCGCCGTCAACTTCGGGGAAATAGGCTTTCTGGCCACGGTCGAACGTGACCAGGTCGGCTCCGGCTTCGCGCGGGCGTTCGAAGGAGATTTCGAGGTGCTGGCGCTGCCCGGGCTTCGCGTATCCGACGAGCGCGGGCTGTGGCTGGCCATCAACGACGTGTCGATACACCGGCAGCCGGGCAACCGGGTGGCCCACCTGGCGTACGCCGTTGGCCCCGACGAGATCGGGCGCGTCCGCTGCGACGGGCTGGTGGTCGCGACGCCGGCAGGGTCCACGGGCTACAACCTGGCCAACGGCGGGCCAGTGATGGCTTGGGGCGTGGCGGGATTCGTGGTCTCGTTCATCGCCCCCCATTCCCTCACCGCGCGGGCTCTGGTCGTGGCCCCGGGAGACGCCCTCATTGTTCACAACGCATCGCGGGAGGAGCCGGTCGACGTCGTGATCGACGGCCGCCCGGTGGGGGTGCTGGCGTCGGCGGAGCACATAACGGTCTCCTTTCTCGGCGATCTCGGGACCCTCGCCCAGATACCGGGGACGACCTTCTACCACCGGTTGCGGGAAAAGTTCGGGCGCCTCGTCTCGCCGCTGTAGCGAGTTCCCGAGATCGACGGGCTGGGCGACCGTCCCGACGGATCCGTCGGCCGCGCTTGGTACACCCC
>VAWT01000270.1:14809-33976 GCA_005883415.1 Actinomycetota bacterium
TCGAGGGAGTGTTTGCGCTGCCGCAAGGGCTGAAGCTGGACGCACTGCCCGAGGACGCAGAAGAGCTCGTGCTGTCCCGGCGCGTGTGGGCCGACGGTCGGACGCGGGCCTACCTGAACAACCGCTCGGCGACCGTCGCCGACCTGCGTGAGCTCGGCGCTCAGCTTCTGCACTTCTACGGACAGCACGAGCACCGCAAGTTGACGCTGTCCGGGGCGCAGCTGGACGTGCTCGACTCTTACGGCGGCGCCGAGCACATGTCCCTGCGTCAGAGAGTCCGGGCGGCGTACGAGCGCGTGCGGGGGCTCGACCAGCAGGTCGCCGAGCTGCGCGCCCTGGCCGGCGCTCGCGACCGCGAGCTCGACCTGATCACGTTCGAGCTCCAGGAGATCGAGGCTGCCGATCCGAGCGAGCGGGAGGAAGCGGAGCTGACCGCCGAGCGCGACCGGCTCCGGCACCTGGACGCCCTGAAGGCGGCCGTGGCCGGAGCCGCCGAAGCGCTGGCTCCCGAGGCCGGTGGGGGCGTGCGCGAACTGCTCGCCGGCCCGGTCCAGGGGCTCGAGGCGGCGAGCGAGCTGGACCGCACCCTGGCACCGCTCGCCGAGCGCCTCAGATCCCTGGGCTATGAGGCGGACGACCTGGGCGCCGAGCTCCGCCGTTACGCGCTAGAGCTGGACGGCGGTGACGGAGGCGGGCCCGGTCGGCTCGATGAGGTCGAAGAGCGCCTCGAGCTGTTCGCTCGGCTGAAGCGCAAGCACGGTGGCTCCATCGCCGAGGTCCTGAAACACGCCGCGCGGTGTGCCGCGCGTCGCGAGGAGCTCGAGCAGGCGGACGTCGCGCTCGAACGTAGGGAGCGTGAGCTGGCGTCCGGCCGCGAGGACCTCAACCGGCTCGCGGCGGGGCTCTCGGAGCGCCGCGGTGCCGCCGCGCCGGCGCTGGGAAAGGCGGTGCGCGGGCGGCTGTCGGAGCTCGCGATGCCAGATGCCACGTTCGACGTCCTGCTGATGCCGCGGGAGGATGGATGCGGCCCGCGAGGAGCCGAGACGGTGGAGTTCGAGATCGCCGTCAACCCCGGGGTCCCCGGAGGCCCGTTAAGAGAAATTGCCTCGGGCGGGGAGCTCTCGCGTGTGATGCTGGCGATGCTGAGCGTGGCCCACGGCGATGGCAAGCGCGCACCGGACAACGCGCTGCTCGTGTTCGACGAGGTCGACGCCGGGATTGGCGGCCACACGGCCCGGGCGGTGGGCGAGCATCTGCGTGCCCTGGCGCTGGGGCGTCAGATCCTGTGCATCACTCACCTGCCGCAGGTGGCCTCGCTCGCAGACCGCCACTTCAAGATCGAGAAGCAGAGCGCCGGTGGCTCCGCCACGACGACGGTGTCCGAGCTGTCGGGCGACGGCGTGGTCTCAGAGCTGGTGCGGATGCTTGGCGCCAGCGAGGGCGACCGGGCCGCGAGCCAGCACGCTCGTCAGCTGCTTCGGGCGGCCTGAGCCCGTCCGCGCGCCACGCTACCGTAGGGGGGCATGGCCGACAGCGAAACCCGCTTCATCTTCATCACGGGCGGGGTCGTGTCCTCGCTGGGCAAGGGCATCGCGGCGGCCTCGATCGGAAGGCTGCTCGTCTCGCGGGGATTCGACGTTCAGCTGCAGAAGTTCGACCCATACATCAACGTTGATCCGGGGACGATGTCCCCCTATCAGCATGGCGAGGTGTTCGTCACCGAGGATGGTGCCGAGACCGACCTCGACCTCGGCCACTACGAGCGCTTCACCGACGCCAACACGAGCCGAGCCTCGAACGTCACCGCCGGCGGGATCTACAACACGGTGATCCGGCGAGAGCGGCGGGGCGACTACCTCGGCGCCACGGTACAGGTCGTTCCCCACATCACCGACGAGATCAAGCAGCGCATCAAGCTGATGGCGGAGTCGACGGAGGTGGACTTCGTGATCACGGAGATCGGGGGCACCGTGGGAGACATCGAGTCGCTGCCGTTCCTGGAGGCGATCAGGCAGTTTCCGGTCGACGTCGGCCGGCGCCGCTGCATGTTCATCCACCTGACGTTGGTTCCGTACATCGGCCACGCCGGAGAGCTCAAGACGAAGCCCACGCAGCACTCGGTCAACGAGCTGCGCCGCATCGGAATCGCGCCCGACATGGTCGTGTGCCGGTCGGAGTCGCTGCTGTCGGCCGACATCCGCCGCAAGATCGCGCTGTTCGCGAGCCTGCCGGTGGAGGCCGTCGTCTCCGCCCGGGACGTCGCCGACATCTACCAGGTGCCGCTCGTGTTCCGGACCGAAGGGGTGGACGACTACGTCGTCTCCGAGCACTTCGGGCTCGAGGCTCCCCCGCCGGACCTCGGAGCCTGGGAGGCCGTCACTCGCCGCGCGAGCGAAGCGACCGAGCGGGTGCGGATCGCGTTGGTGGGCAAGTACGTCAAGCTCGAGGACGCCTATTTATCAGTGGTCGAGGCCCTCCACCATGCTGCCGTCCACCACGGCTGCAAGATCGACGTGGAGTGGGTGGACTCGGAGGCAGTCGGCGAGCAGGTCGTGGCGGAGAAGCTCGCGGCCGCCGACGGGATCCTGATCCCCGGCGGCTTCGGAGGCCGTGGGATCGAGGGAAAGATCCACGCCGCGCGGATCGCTCGCGAGCGGCGGATCCCCTACCTGGGGATCTGCCTGGGGATGCAGATCGCGGTGTCCGAATTCGCGCGCCACGTCGCCGGCATGCAGGGCGCCAACTCGACCGAGTTCGACCTCGAGACCCCGTTCCCGGTCATCGACCTGCTGCCCGAGCAGAAAGAGATCGCCGACATGGGGGGGACCATGCGGCTCGGCGCCGACCCGGTCAAGCTCCACGACTCGACTCGGCTGCGAGAGCTGTACGGAGAAGCGGTGATCTATGAGCGTCACCGGCACCGCTACGAGGTCAACAATCACCTCCGTCGGAGGCTCGAGTCAGCCGGACTGATCTGCTCCGGGACCTCTCCGGACGAGCGGCTGGTAGAAGCGATCGAGCTCTCCGCGGACGTCCACCCGTTCTTCGTCGCCTCCCAGTACCACCCGGAGTTCAAGTCCCGTCCCGAACGGCCCGCGCCGCTGTTCAGGGAGTTCGTCGGGGCCGCGCGGAAGGCCGCCCGGGCGCCCGCGGCCCAGGCGCCGGGCCGGGCTCCGGCCAGCGCGTGAGGCGAGCCACCGACGCCGAGCGCGAGCGGCTCCAGGACACATTCCAGACGCTCTGCAGGATCGAGAGCCCGTCGGGACACGAGCGCGCCTGTGCGGACTGGGTGACGCGAGAGCTCGGTTCGCTTTGGATCGAGGTACACGAAGACGACGCCGGCCCCCGGGCGGGCTCCGAGGCTGGCAACCTGCTGGCCCGGATTCCCGGCCGCGCCGGCGCGGGGGGCGACGGCGGGGGCATCCTGCTTTGCGCGCACCTCGACACTGTGCCGCTGACCGCGCCCGTCGAGCCGGTGCTCGTCGACGGCCGTTGGGAGAACGCAAACGAAGGCATCCTGGGCGCGGACAACAAGACCGCGGTAGCGATCCTGGTCGAACTCGCGCGTCGACTGCAGTCCGGCCCGGATCTGCCGCTTGTCCCCGTCGAGCTGCTGTTCACGGTATGCGAGGAGGTGTCGCTGCGGGGCTCAAAGGAATTCGACGTCGCTCGCCTACAGAGCCACTTCGGGTACGTGTTCGATCACGCCACGCCGGTGGGGGAGATCGTGCTCGCTTCTCCGACCCACTACCGCATCGACGCGGAGCTACGTGGGCGGGCGGCGCACGCCGGTCTGCGGCCGGAGGAAGGCCGCAGCGCGATCGCGGCCGCCGGGAGGGCGATCGCCGCCATGCGCCTCGGCCGCATCGACTCCGAGACAACCGCAAACGTGGGCGTCATCGCCGGCGGGACCTCGATCAACGTCGTGCCCGGACAATGCCGGATCGAGGCCGAGGCCCGCAGCCTGGATGAGGCTAAGGTCCAGGACCTGGTCACGGACTTGGTCGATCACCTCCAGGATGCAGCCAACGCCACCGAGTGCGACCTCGACGTCACCGTTGAGCGGATGTTCAAGGGCTACCGCACTCGGCCCAGGTCAGCGCAGGTGGAGCTAGCCGAGCGGGCTCTGCGTGCCTGCGGCTATGAGCCAAAGCACATCGCCACCGGGAGCGCCTCGGACGCCAATTCGTTCGAGGCGGCCGGGTTCCCTTGCACGAACCTGGCCGACGGGAGCGAGCGAAACCATCAGCCCGACGAACGCGTCAGCGTCGCAGCGCTGGAGGGAATGTTCGAGGTGGCGATCGCGCTGGTGGAGGAGGCGACGCCGTGAGCGAGGGACCGACCTTCGAGCCGACTGGCAGCGAGCCCAAGTATGAGGGCAAGATCGCGACCGTCAGCGTCGAGCGCTACCGCTACGAGGATGGTGACGAGGTCACGCGCGAGAAGGTCTCCCATCCCGGCGCCGTCGGGATCGTGGCCGTCGACGAGCGCCATGTCTGGTTGACGCGCCAGCCTCGCGAGGTGGTTGGCGAAGGCGCCTCGCTCGAGATCCCAGCCGGGAAGCTCGACGTCCCTGATGAAGAGCCGCTCCAGACCGCCAAGCGGGAGCTGGCCGAGGAGATCGGCAGGCAGGCCGACAGATGGGAGGAGGTCATGTCCTTCTACACCAGCCCCGGGTTCAGCGACGAGCGCGTGTGGCTGTACCTGGCGACCGGGCTGTCCGAGGCGCCGGAGGCCCAAGCCGACGAGCTCGAGCGGATCGAGATCGTGCCGTGGCCGCTCCAGGAGCTTGATAGCGCGATCGCCCAGTGCGAGGACTCCAAATCGCTGATCGCCCTCCTGTGGCTCGCTCGCCGTAGCGGACGCTAGGCGGCAGGACTCGCCAACCCGGGGGCGAACCAGGTGCCATGGCGACCGTCGCGAACGCGCCGGCGAATGCTGCACGCCACCTGACCGAGCTGACGCTCGACTTTCTCGCCTACCTTGAGCTCGAGCGGGGTCTGTCCCGCAACACGCTCGAGGCCTACCGCTCGGACCTCCAGCAGTTCGGGGAGTTTCTCTCCCGCCGCACCGTCGACCCGCTGGCCGTGGCTCCGGGAGACCTCCGGGCATACGTCTCGGAGCTGGCCAACGGCTCGGGCCATCGAGCCGCCGCCGCGCCGGCGACGCTGCAGCGGAAGATCGCCTGCCTGCGCTCGTTCTACCGCCATCTCCGCCGGGAGCAGATCCTCGAGTCCGACCCGACCTCAGAGCTCCGGGCGCCACGCTCGCGCGCCACGCTGCCCAAGGTCCTTAGCCGGGATGAGGTGGCCCACCTGCTCGCGCAGCCTCGCGGTAGTTCTCCAACCGCACTCCGCGACCGTGCGCTGCTCGAGACGATGTACGCCTGCGGGCTAAGAGCCAGCGAGGCGATCGCGCTCGAGCTCGGCCAGCTCGACCTCCAGAGTGGGATTGTCCGTGCGCGAGGTAAGGGATCCAAGGAGCGAATCGTCCCCGTCGGGTCAAAGGCGATCCAAGCGCTGCGCGCTTACCTGGACAAGGGGCGTCCTCGGCTCGTCGGCCTGCGCGAGGAGCCGCGTGTGTTCCTGAACGCTCGCGGCGGCGGGCTCTCGCGCCAGGGTCTCTACAAGATCGTTCAGCGGCACGCACGCACGGCCGGTCTCGCTCGGCGGATGAGCCCCCACACACTCCGCCACACCTTCGCCACTCACCTGCTGGCCGGTGGTTGCGACCTGCGGTCGCTGCAAGAGATGCTGGGCCACGCCGACATTGGGACGACGCAGGTCTACACCCATTTGTCCGCCGACCGGCTGCGGGACGTGTACTTCAGCGCCCATCCCCGCGCCCAGATCGAGCATTCGTAAAACGAATTTCGTTGGCAGAATCGAGACGTGCGTCGCGCCTCCCTCCTGGCCCTCCTATTCGTGGTGCCCGCGGTGGCCGCGTGCGGGAACTCCCGGACCGGGGTGCCAAACCTGGCTCAACCGGCCGTGCCGCGAGGAACCCAGACGCTCACGTACAGGAAGGCGGGGATCACGCTCGCCGCCCCCGCCAACTGGACGGTGTCCCGGCAGAAGGCCCCGCTGGTCGCCACGGTGAACTCCGGGGCGGCGATCGTCGCGGTGTGGCGCTACCCGCGGACGGCTCCCGCTCCGGCGACGTCGGCGGCGCTCAATCAGACGCGCTCGGCGCTGATCCGCTCCGCGCAGGCTGGCGACCCCAGCCTGCGGCTGATCCGCTCCCAGCTGGGGCGGCTGCACGGCGCACCCACGATCATCCTCGACGCCACCGAGCGCATCGCGGGCAACGATCACCGGGTGCGCTCGATCCACATGTTCGGCTCGGGAGATGAGGTAGTGGTGGACGAGTACGCGCCCACGGACATCTTCGCCGCGGTTGACCACGCCGTTTTCTCCCCGCTGAGAAGGTCGCTGACGCTGCTCTCCGTCTCCGGCGCGTGACGCGGCCGGACCGAGCGGCCCTCGGTTCGCGGCGAGCATTCGTGATCGTGCTCGACGCCTGCGGCGTCGGCGCCCTCCCGGACGCCGGCGCCTACGGTGACGGGGGCACAAATACGCTGGGCCATCTCGCGCGGGAGCTTGGCGGCCTCGAGCTGCCCACGCTGGCGCGACTCGGTCTTGGTTCGATCCTCCCGCTCGAGGGGGTGCCCCCTGCGGCCCGGCCCGTGCTTCATGGCCGCCTGCGCCCGCTCGGCCCGGGGAAGGACTCGACAGCCGGCCATTGGGAGCTCATGGGAGTCGTCACACCGCGGGAGCTGCCCGTCTACCCCCAGGGGTTCCCGCCAGAGGTGATCTCGCTCGTCGGCACGGTGAGCGGCAGGGAGGTGATCTGTAACCACGGTTCGCGGGAGGCTCGCCTCGGAGCATGCGGTCGGCCGTGTCATTGCCCGGCCGTTCGCCGGCACGACCGGGAACTTCACTCGAACCGACGGCAGGCGCGACTTCTCGATCCCGCCGCCGGGCCGGAGCTATCTGGAGGCCCTTTCCTCACATGGAGTCGATGTCCACACCGTCGGCAAGACGGGACAACTGTTCCGCGGCATCGGGATCGATGTCCAGCACCTGGGCGCCACCAACCGAGAGGCGCTGTCGGGCACGGGCGCGTTGATCGATTCGCTTCACTCAGGGTTGGTGTTCACGAACCTCATCGAGACCGACCAGGTGTACGGCCACCGTCACGATGCGCCCGGCTTCCACGATGCGCTGAAGGAAATAGACGCGAGCGTGGCCGAGTGGCTACCGGTCCTTCGGCCTGAGGACCTGTTGGTCCTGACCGCAGACCACGGCTGCGACGTAACGGCGCCCCACACCGATCACACGCGCGAGTACGCGCCGCTGTTGGCCTGGTTTGAAGGCCATGCCTCGAAGCGTCACGACGGCCAGCTGGTCGATGTTGGCGCCAGCGTGTTCCAGTGGCTGACTTCGTCGCAAGCGCCAGAGCTCCTGGGCGAGGCGTTCCTCTGATGCCCGAGCTGCCCGAGGTCGAGACGATACGCCGCCAGCTGGCGCCGTACGTCGAAGGCCGCACCATCGAAGGCGTCGAGATCCTCGACGGCCGCTGGACCCGCCCGGAACCACCGGCCGAGGTGGAGCGGGAGCTGCGCGATGCCGCGGTCTCGGGGCTGTCGCGGTCAGGCAAATACCTCGTCATG
This sequence comes from Actinomycetota bacterium, assembly GCA_005883415.1. GTDB lineage: Bacteria > Actinomycetota > Thermoleophilia > Solirubrobacterales > Solirubrobacteraceae > Palsa-465. The sequence continues at coordinate 22,482 of VAWT01000270.1, forward strand.
GAGCTATCGGACGATCGCTACCTGCTCATGCACCTGCGCATGACGGGTGCCCTGCTGATCGACCCCCCGGTGGAGCCGCTGCATACGCGGGTTCGCTTCCGCTTCGACGGTGGCGGCAGCCTGCTGTATGTCGACCCGCGCCGGTTCGGCACCGGCCACCTGCTCCGGGGCGTCACGCTGCGTGACGCCTACCTGGCGCAGCGCATCGGGATCGAGCCTTTCACGGCCGAGTTCACGGCTGACCACCTGTTCCAGCTCACGCGCGGTCGCCGGGCGCCGATCAAGTCGTTTGTGCTCGACCAGCGCCGCATCGCGGGCGTGGGCAACATCTACGCCGACGAGGCTCTGTTCCGGGCCGGCATCCATCCCCTGCGGCCGGCCGGGCGGCTGACCCGGGCGCAGCTCGCGCGACTGCGCGACGGTATCGAACAGGCGCTCCAGGCCGGAATCGACGCCAAGGGCGCTTCGATCGATGACTTCCGTCACGTCGACGGTGCCCGAGGCTCGTTCCAGGATCGATTTCTGATCCACCGCCGCGCGGGCCAGCCCTGTCAGCGCTGCGGGGCGATCGTGCGCAAGCTGTTTGTCGGGGGCCGCGGCACGTATGTGTGCGAGCGGTGCCAGCGTCGTCCGCGCCTGCTCGCCGGCCGTGCGTAGGCTCGGGGCGCGTCAGACGGAGCGGGCGGCTGCCCTCCGCGTGCGCGAGATGGAGCCAGTTGACATCCAGAACGCTGCGGCGGTGGCGGCCGCTGCGTTCGAGGTCGAGCTGGTCGACCGCGAGGCGCAGCGGCGGTGGGTCGAGCGGCTTGGACATCCCCTCGCCACCGACCCTGGCGGCGCATTCATCGCAGAACACGACGGGCGGATCATCGGCGTGGCGGAGGCAATCCGGCGCGAACGGTTGTGGTGCCTGTCGCTGCTCGCGGTCCGGCCGGGAGTACAGAGCGCGGGCACGGGCCGTGCGCTGCTCGAGCAGACGATGGCCTACGCCGCGGGCACGGACGCCAGGCTGATCGTCAGCTCAAACGACCACCGCGCGCTGCGGCTCTATGCCCAGGCGGGATTCTCCCTGCTGCCGACATTCGAGGCCGTGGGAAGCCTCGACCGCCGGGCGCTGCCGAGGCCGGACCGAGGGGTCGCGGAGCGTGGAAGCGGCGACCTCGAGGCCCTTGAGTCCATCTCGCGGGATATCAGGGGCGCCCCGCACACTCCCGAGCTGGAGCTGGCGATGCGCTCCGGGGCCCGGTTGCTGCGCCTCGGCGATCGCGGGTTCGCGCTGGCGCAGCCGGGCATGGGCGTCTGGCTCCTGGTGGCGCGCGACGAGCAAGCGGCAGTCGCACTGCTGTGGAGCACGCTCGACCTGACCGGGGACACCGAACGCATCGGTGTCCGCTGGATCACCTCGGGCCAGGATTGGGCAATCGATGTCGTCGTCCGCGCGGGACTCAGGCTGAGCGCCAGTGGGGCGCTGTGCCTCAGCGGACGACCGGGGCCGCTGCGCCCCTTCATCCCAAGCGGGGCGTTTGCGTAGGGCTAGGCGACGGCCAGCAGGTCCGTCAGGCGCCCTTCGTAGTCGGCGGCCAGAAGCTCTCGAAACCCTCCGACCACCTCGTCTCCGATCACGATCTGGGGGAAGGTGATCATCCCTGTCCGTTGCTGCAGGGCGACGCGGCCGTCCGGGTCACGTGCGAGATTGATCTCCCGGTAAGCGATTCCCCGCCGCTCGAGGAGCGCCTTAGCGCTCACACACAGCGAGCAGTGGTCCGTCGTATACACGGTCACAGACTTCATTGCAGTGGTAAGCATAGGATGCCCCGTCCCCTAAAGACTGAAAGTGTTGTGCTGCGCTCGATCCGTTACGGGGAGGCGGATCGGATCCTCCACCTGTACACACCGCACCTCGGCAGGTTAGGCGCCATCGCCAAGGGGGTGCGACGGTCGCGCAGCCGCTTCGGCGCCCGATTGGAGCCGTTCTTCCACGTCAGCGTCGTACTCCATGAGGGCAGCGGCGAGCTTGCGACGGTCACCGGCGCCGACACCGTTGCCGCCAATGCTGAGCTGCGCAACCACGCCGAGACCCTCGACGCCGCAGCCCGTGCCTGTGACGCCGTCGCCCGGCTGTTCGAGACGCCCGAGCCTCATCCGGAAGTGTTTCGCCTGCTCGTCAGCGAGCTGACGCTGCTGAACGAGTGGGAAGGCCATGCGAGGCCCGCGAACGGGCTCGCCTTTCGGCTGAAGCTGCTGCTGGCGGCGGGCATCGTCCCCCAGCTCGGAGCATGCGCCTCCTGCGGAGCGCGCGACCATCTCCACGGTTTCTCCGCCGCGGCCGGCGGGGTCGTGTGCAGCTCGTGCCAGGGCTCGGGCTTCCCGCTCGAGGAGGAGTCCTATCGGTTCATGGTATCCGCGCTCGGCGCTCCGCTGGCGGAGGCGCCTGACGCTTCCGAGCGGGCACTTCGCCAGGCCGAGCGCGCAATCGTCGAGCAGGCTGAGCACCACGCCCACGTGCGGCTGCGACCGTTGCAGCCATTCGCGGGTGTCTCGCCTTCGTCACGCCCCGTGCGTGTCGCGCGAGCCGCTGTCAGAATCGACGCCAATGGGTGAACAATTGCTAGAAGCGGGCTACCAGCACCCTGGTGGCCCGGTCGCAGAGGCGTTCGCGCAGCGGATGCGGGCCCGGGAGGAGGCTGAGCTCTCCTCGCTCGCCGCGCGATCCTATCCCGCACGGCGGGAGCGCCCCGAGTCCGACTGTGGGCTGCGGACGCCGTTCCAGCGTGACCGCGACCGGATCGTCCACTCCAAGGCCTTTCGGCGCCTCAAGCACAAGACACAGGTGTTCGTCGCTCCAGCCGGCGACCACTACCGAACGAGGCTCACGCACACCCTTGAGGTCGCGCAGGTCTCTCGCACGATCGCTCGTGCCCTGCGGCTGAACGAGGACCTGGTCGAGGCGATCGGCCTCGGCCACGACCTCGGCCACCCCCCGTTCGGTCATCTCGGCGAGGAGGCTCTCGACCGGTGCCTGACCGAGCGCTTCGGAGCCAACTTCCTTCACCACGAGCATTCGCTGCGGGTCGTCGACGCGCTGGAGCGCGAAGGCCAGGGGCTAAACCTGACCGAACCGGTGCGCGAAGGCATCTTGGGGCATTCGTGGCGCGCCGACCCACCGCCGACACTCGAGGGTCAGATCGTTCGGTTCGCCGACCGCGTCACCTACATCAACCACGACATCGACGACGCGCTGCGCGCCGGGCTGATCTCCCGAAACGACCTCCCGGCGCAGTCGATCGCAGTGCTGGGCGACAGCGGCCCGCGCCGAATCGACGCGCTGGTGCACGACCTGGTCGAACACTCTGATCGGGCTCAAGAAATCGTGCAGGGCGATCGGGTGGGCGCCGCCATGTCCGATCTCCGGGAGTTCATGTTCGCGCGTGTTTACCTCGGCGCGGAGGCGCGCCGTGAGCACGCCAAGATCGAGCTGGTTGTGCGCTCCCTGTTTGACCACTACTGCGCCTGCCCGGACGAGATCCCGGACTCCATCCCGGACGGCGAGCTCGCGCAGCGGGTGACCGACTACCTGGCCGGGATGACGGATCGCTTCTGCATCCGTACGTTCGAGGAGCTGAGCATTCCGGTCGCGTTCGCGCCGTGACTCGCTACACAGCCGATTCGCGCGACCGGGTGCGCGATGCCGTCGACATGGTGGCGCTCGTCTCGGCCCGGACCGAGCTCCGTCGCGCCGGGGCCAACAGCTACTTCGGTCTGTGCCCGTTTCACGACGAGCGGACGCCCTCGTTTCACGTCAGCCCCGATGAGAAGCTCTACCACTGCTTCGGCTGTCAAGCATCGGGGGATCCGTTCAGCTTCGTCATGGAGACCGAAGGGCTGGACTTCACGGGCACGCTGGAGGCGCTCGCCGGGCGGTTCGGCGTGCAGCTCGAGGCCGAGGCGGAGAACCCTCAGGCAGCCGCGCGCAGGCAGCGTCGCGAGCGGTTGCAATCGCTGCTCGCTCGAGCGGCGGTGTACTACATGAGATGCCTGTGGGAGTCGCGCGAGGCTGAGCGGGCACGCGAGTATCTCCTCGGGCGGGGGCTGAGCGAGGACACGCTGCGTTCGTTTCGTATCGGCTACGCCCCGAGCGCCTGGGACCGGCTGCTCGGTGCCTCGCGGAGCGCCGGTTTCAGCGAGGAGGAGCTGCTGACGGTCGGCCTGGTGCAACGCTCAAAGGACCAGCCAGGCCGGGTCTACGACCGCTTCCGCGAGCGGATCATGTTCCCGGCCTCCGACGCCCGCGGCCACGTGCTCGGGTTCGGTGCTCGGGCGATGCGCGAAAACCAGCTGCCGAAATACCTGAACACGGCCGACGGCGAGCTGTACCACAAGCGAGACGTGCTCTACGGGATCGATCTGGCGCGGTCAGCCGCCGCCCGAGCCGGGCGGATGATCATCGTCGAGGGGTACACGGACGTGCTAGCGCTCCATCAGGCAGGCTTCTCCAACACCGTCGGCGTGATGGGAACGTCCCTGACCGAGGAGCAGCTGGGCGCCTTGGCGCGGGTCGTGGGGGTCATCGAGATGTGCCTTGACGCGGATCGAGCCGGACAGGACGCCATGCTGCGCGCCGCTCGGGTCGCCGCCGGCCGCAAGATCGAGCTGCGGGTCGTGCCGCTGCCGCAGGGCACCGACCCCGCTGAGCTCGTCGAGCGCCAGGGAGCGGAGGCTCTGCGGGCGCTCGTCGAGTCCTCCGTTCCATTCGTCGTCTTTGAAGTCGAGCGCATCCTGGAAGTGGCCGACACCGCCAGCGCCGAGGGACGCGACCGAGCGCTTGACGAGCTACGGCCCGTGGTGGCCGAGCTGCCGGCCAGCGTGTTGCGCGAGGATCTGTTGCGGCGCATCGCCGGTCGACTCGAGCTGTCAGAGGCTCGGCTAGGGTCGCTAGGAGTCGCCGGCGCGCCGGGGACCGCTTCGCCTAGGGGAGCAGAGCGGGCCGCGGCCGTTGGCGGAGCCGCCGAGACAGCAGTGCGCGCCGACACAGGCGTCCGCGCCGAGCGGACGTTTCTGGCCCTGTGCGTCGCCTTACCCGAGGCCGGAAGGACAGCGCTGGGGACGATCGATCCCCAGCAGCTGCTGACCAGCGAGCCGCTGCGCCGGGCCGCAGCACACATCGCGCCTCGCACCGACAGGCCCCTGTCGGACCTCCCGCCCGACGATGAACAGCTCGCGCACGTGGTCGCGGACCTGGTGGCGCGAGCAGGCAGGATGCCTGACGTCGACCAGGCCCGGCTCGAGCACGCCCGGCTGGTGCTAGAGCTCGGCCGAATAGACCGCGCCATCCGCCGGGCGAGGGTGCAGGCGGGCGCCGACGTCGCCAGCCTGGCGCGCGAGCGCGAGGAGGTGCTGGAGGGGATAAGGAGGGTGGTGGGGAGGCTGGAGCAGGCGGTGTAGAGCGGGGAGGGAAGCCCGGCGCGCAGCATCGAATCCGGCCTAGGTTGAGAAGGGCGTGGTGGGACTCCCCGCTACAGTAGGCCCGTCAAAGGTGGTCGGCAGATCTCATGCGCCGGGCGCCGTCAATACACCACAATCCGGGGTAACTCAATCGGCAGAGTGCTCGGCTGTTAACCGAGATGTTGTGGGTTCGAGTCCCACCCCCGGAGCTCGGCGGCCCCAAAAGGAGACCTCATGAAGCTCTATGTCTGCTACGGCACCTGGAAGCCGGCTCCTAGGCCCGGAGGACATCCCTGTGGGAACGCGTACCAGGCGCTAAAGGACGCCGGGCACGACCCGGAGGTGATTCGCACCTACGGACTGGGGATGCTGCCCGACATCTTCAACCAAACCGCCGGCCGGCAGGAGGTCAAGCGGTTGACGGGCAACACTTGGGTGCCCGTGCTCGTTACCGAGGACGGCGCGGTCGTCCAGGGATCACGCGAGATCGCTGATTGGGCCCGCACCCATCCGGCCGAGGCGGCGCCGGCATCGGGAGGCACCGCTTCCGCGGGAGGCTGACCAGATGGGCGAGGGTGGCGAATCCCGAGCGACGCCCACGGCGACGGTCGAGTACCTCGAGGAGTGGGAAGACCACGGAGCGGCGTGGCGGGCGGTCGAGGTCAGCGACGAGCGGGCGGTGATCGATCTGTGCAGCTGCACCGGCGAACCGATGGACCGGGTGCAGAGCGATGAGCCGGAGCTGATCGCGTACGTCCGCGCCCACCCCGATCACCGGTCCGTCTGAATCCCACCCCCCAGCTGCTCGACCAGCTCGGCCGCTCGCGTGGCTCCGTCGTTGGCGGCCGCCCACTGGCGAAGCTCGGCCGCACGAGCGGCTAGCCGAGGATTCTCCAGCGCCCGTCGTACGGCGAGCCGCAGTGTCGCCGGGCTGAGCACTCGCCACGGAAGCCTGACACCGACTCCCGCCCAGTCGGCTCGAGCCGCGTTCCTCGCCGGCGGCCTGGCGCCGGTTCGTCGTCGCCAAGACCCGCACCGGCTCCCGCGCGAGTCCGGTCAGCGCGCAGCGCACCAGCCGATGATCAGAGTCATGGGCAGTGGAGGGCGCGACGAGCACGAGTGGATCACTCCCCGGCGGCGGTGCCACATCGTGGTACGGGGGCTCCCACGCCAGTGGGCCAACCACGTGCGTATTCGGCCACCAATGGCGTGGATACTCCAGCTGCGGGAACGTCGCGACCAGCGCAAGCCTCTCGCTGATGCCGCCGTGGATCCGCTTCAACGGCGCCAGGCCGAGCCGCGCCCGGGTCTCGTTCAGCTCGGCGCGTCCGCGCTCGAACCCCTGCTCAAGCGGGCGCTCCAGTGCCCGCCAGAACGCCCTGCCAAAAGGGGTCCTCGGCGGCCGCGCTCCGAGGGCATAGGGCGGCACTCCCGCCTGGGGCGCCGGGTACACGTGCGGGATCAGCGTTGCTACCGGGAGGCCCTCGAGCTCAGCCGCGAGCGCCGGTGCGACCGTGAGGATGTCGTGCACGACCACGTCTGGCGCGGCCGCCGTGATGGCGCCTCGTGTTTGCGGCGTCGCCAGCACAACTGCCTGGTAGGGCTTGATCGGGTGATCGGCGGTCGGGAAGACGGGATACTCGGGGGCAGGAACGAACTGAAGTCCGCTCCGCTCGACGTCCGGGCGCCAACGCTGAGCTCGGCCACTGCCCGCAGCTGCGTAATCCGGTCCTCGACGCTGAACGCCATCGGCGTGATCATCAGCGTGCCGACGCCGGCGTCTCTGAAGGCTGCGATCCGGTCGCGCACGGCGTCACGCGGACCGCACAGCGACACAAGATCGATCAGCTCGTCGGGGATGGCCGCGCCGGCTTCAGCCTTCTTGCCATCCAGGTAGAGGTCCTGGATTTCGGTGGCGGCCTCCTCGAAGCCGTAACGCTGAACAAGCTGGTTGTAGAAGTTCTGCTTCCGTGAACCCATGCCCCCGATGTAGAGGGCGAGGACGGGACGCATCACGTTGCGCGCCATCTCGCGGTCGTCGGACACGAACGCGTTGACGGTGGGGGCGATCTCGAAGTCGTCGAGCGACCGCCCGGCGCGGGCCGCTCCTTCCTCGAGCAGGGAACGCAGCTCGCCCACATGGTCGGGCGAGAAGAACGTCGGGATCCAGCCATCGGCGATCTCTCCCGCGAGCGCGGTGTTCTTAGGGCCGATGGCCGCCAGGTAGATGGGGATCCGCTCCTGGACCGGGGAGATCATCAGCTTGAGCGGCTTGCCTGGCCCATCCGGGAGCGGCAGCACGATCGTCTCGCCCTCATATTCGAGTCGCTCGCGGGCAAGCGCCTTGCGGACGACGGATACGTACTCGCGCGTCCGCTGTAGTTGACGCCCGAATCGCTGGCCATGCCAACCCTCGGCGACCTGTGGTCCGGAGGAGCCGATCCCGAGCATCATCCGCCCGCCGGACAGCTCGTCGATGGTCGCGGCGGTCATCGCCGTCATCGCCGCACTGCGTCCCGGCATCTGGAAGATCGCCGATCCGAGCTTGAGCTTGCTCGTCTGCGCCGCAAGCCAGGCCAGAACGGTCGCGGCGTCTGACCCGTAAGCCTCCGCGGTCCAGACCGAGTCGTAGCCGAGGCGCTCCGCCTCCTGAACGACCTGAAGCTGATCCTGGGGACCCATGCCCAGCCCCCAGTAGCCCACGTGCACCCCGAGCTTCACTTTTGCAATGTTCCTTTCGTCGCCAGGAGGTGGCTTGTCCGTCGCGACGAACGCAGGTAGAGTCGCGCCGCCTTTACGACAGGGGATGAACCCTATGCGAAGACAGCAGCGAGCGACGATCAGCGAGTTGCGGCAGGCGGTCGAGTGCTTGCCCAGGACTACCAAGGTCGCGATGCTCGAGGGCATCCGCGCGAACGAGATCATCGTTGGCGCATATACCGACGGGCGCGGCGTGTGCCCGATGCTCGCCGCTCACCGAGCCGGCGGTCGCACCAGCCTGATTTCGTTCGCCCGGGCATGGGACCGGTTCGCGTTCCGGGGGGCCCGAGTGGGCGCCGCCCGTCGCGCCACCGACCGGGAGCTGCTGGTGCTGAAAACTCATTTGGAGTCCAGCCTGCTCGAGGACGAGGCTCCGAACGGGGAGCTCGCCCGGGCCATGGCCGAGCACCGGGAGCTGGTCGCCCAGCGATCCGACGATCGCGAGGTGGGGTATGCGGAGCCGGATGGCGCTCCGCGTCCTGGAGATCGCGACCGGAGCAGGGAGCTGCGCCAACGCGAGGGCTGGGCGTGGCTACGCGTCTTCAGGCGCTACGACGACTACGAGCGGGCGCTCGAGCGGCTGGCCGACGAGCGCAAGCGCTTCGCGGAGCGGCAAGCCGCCCTCGAGCGCCACTAGCGCCTACAGCTGCTCGCCGGGGCGCTGGAAGAGGATCTCCGGGATAACACAGTTCGGCGAGAGGCTCAGCAGGAACCTCACTCCCTCCGCCACGTCCTCGGGCCGGATCATCTCCGAGGGCGAAACGGATTCCCTGACGAAGTCAGTCATCGCGGTGTCGACAAACCCAGGGGCGAGAGCGCAGGACTTGATCCCGGCGGCGTTCAGTTCCTTGTTCATCGCCTGCGTGAACCCGATGACGCCGTGCTTGGTGGCCGAGTAGACCGAAAGCCAAGCCTGTCCCGACTTGCCGGCGATCGAGGAGGTGTTGACCACGAGGGCGTTGCGGTGCTCGGCGCCGGCGGCGCGCAGCAGCTCATCGCATTCGCGGTAGAAGAGGACGATCGAGCGGAGATTGACGCCGATCTGCATGTCGAGATATTTGGTCTGGATGTCGCCCACGGCAGCGCCGATCCCGACCCCGGCGTTGTTGACCAGTACGTCGAGCCGTCCGAAGCGGTCGCGATGGGCGGCGACAACCTGGCGGACGACGTCCTCGGAGCCCGTGTTACCGGCCACGTGCTGGACGTCGTAGCCGGCGCCGGCCAGCTCCGAAGCCGCAGCCTCGAGCTTCTCCGGCCGGCGCGAGGAGACCGTCAGGCCGTACCCCTCCTCACCAAGCAGCCGGGCGATCGCCAGTCCAATTCCGCTGGACGCGCCGGTGACGATCGCGGCTCGCTGGTTCTCGTCTGATCCGCTGCCGCTCATGAGCGGGGTATCCAATCAGGATTCCTCAAGGCGCTAGTGCGCCGGGGCGATTTCTGAGCGCGCCTTTGGCGCTCGCCTGCGAGGATGCAGGCGCTTCGGAACCCGGCGGCGAGAGCTGCTCCATGCCCGGGCCGAGCGGCGTCAGCGGCTGAACGCCGGCGAGATGCTCGACTTTCTGCCCCAGACGCGGGGCGTGCGCGAGAGCGACTGGCGTGTCGAGCCCGTTCCACACGATCTTCACAGGCGGTGGGTCGAGATCACCGGCCCCACCGACCGCAAGATGGTGATCAACGCGCTCAACTCGGGCGCCGACGGATTCATGGCCGACTTCGAGGACGCGAATTCGCCTACCTGGCGGAACATGGTCCTCGGTCACATCAATCTGCGCGACGCGATCGACCGCACGATCTCCTACGAATCAGCTGACGGTCGCTATTACGAGGTGGGTGCCGAGCCGGCAACTCTTCTCGTTCGTCCCCGAGGCTGGCATCTCCCCGAGCGCCATCTGGCGGTCCGAGCCGAGCCGATCACGGGCGCTTTGTTCGACTTCGGGTTGTACGTGTTCCACTGCGCCCACCGGCTGCTGGGAGCGGGCACGGGCCCCTACTTCTATCTGCCCAAGCTCGAATCCCACCTCGAGGCCCGGCTCTGGAACGACGTCTTCTGCTTCGCTCAGGAGGCGCTCGGGATCCCTCGCGGCACGATCAAGGCGACGGTTCTGATCGAGACGCTTCCGGCCGCGTTCGAAATGGACGAGATTCTGTTCGAGCTGCGCGAGCACTCGGCCGGGTTGAACGCCGGCCGCTGGGACTACATCTTCTCCTCGATCAAGTGCTTCCCCGAACGGCGGGAGATGGTTCTCCCCGACCGCAGCGACGTGACGATGACTGTCCCGTTCATGCGGGCGTACACCGAGCTTCTGGCGGCCACCTGTCACCGGCGCGGAGCCCACGCCATGGGAGGTATGGCGGCGTTCATTCCGTCACGCCGCGACGATGAGGCGAACGCCAAGGCGCTGGAGGGCGTCAGGGCCGACAAGGAACGCGAGGTGTCGCAGGGATATGACGGGACCTGGGTCGCCCATCCCGACCTGGTGCCGGTTGCACGTGAGGTCTTCGAGCAGGGCCTACAGGGAGCTCCAAACCAGCTTCAGCGGTTGCGAGACGACGTCCAGGTCACCGCGACCGAGCTGCTCGACCTGCCCTCCACGCCGGGGGCGATCACCGAGGCCGGGCTGCGTACCAACGTGAACGTCGGCTTTCAGTACATCTCGTTCTGGCTGACGGGGCGTGGCGCTGCCGCGATCAACTCGCTGATGGAGGACGCGGCGACAGCTGAGATCTCCCGCTCGCAGATCTGGCAATGGTTGCGACACCAAGCGAAGCTGGATGACGGCCGGACCGTGGCACCGGACCTCGTCCGTCGAGTGCTGGACGAGGAGACCGAGGCGATTCGGGCAAGCGTCGGCGATGAGATCTGGCGACGGGGCCGTCCCGCCGAGACGCGGGAAGTGTTCGAGCGGGTTGCCCTCTCTGAAGAGCTGATCGAGTTCCTGACGATCCCGGCGTACGCGTACCTGGACTGACGCGCCGGAGAGCTCTACTGCTCAACGATCGTTCGGACGTGCGCCAGCTCGGCGGCCACAATGTCGCGCTGGTTGTCGATCTGCAGGCGCTTCTCCAGCACGGGCACGGCCGCGCTCGCCTCGCCGTTCAGCTCGAGCGCCCGGCCTAGGTCGTAGAGCGCGTAGGCGTAGGTGAGGCACGTGTCGCTTGTAGGTTCCAGACAATCGTTCAGCTGCATCCCAGTTGCGGCTAGGGCCCGCCTGAGAACCGGTACGGCGTTGCTGTACTGCCCCGACTGAAGCAGATCGTGACCCTGGCCCTCGAACTCAGTCGCCAGGGTGGGG
>VAWT01000223.1 GCA_005883415.1 Actinomycetota bacterium
AGCGCCGGGCCGACTCGGGGGTAGCGCGCCGTCGAGGGGCCCACCTGGACGTTCGCGCTGCCAGCCTAGGCATTCGCGGCTTCGTCCTCCGGGAGGATCGACTTGAAGTGCCGAGCGTTAGCCCGAGCTGATCCCGACTCAAACCTAGGCGATGTTTCGCGCAACGCTGGGTCGCCTCACCCCAAGGATCACAGGCAACAGAACACCAAGCATGACCATTGTCGACTCTCAACGTCGTCTTCCGTTGGCTGTGTTGCCGCGAATGGCCGCCGTCACAGGCGGATGTGATCACTTATGCACGGGTGGTCGAACACCATGGTCTCTTGCATGGTGAGCTGCTGGCCCTTGCCTGCCTCGACGGCCCGACGGTACATCGCCAGTGAGATGGCCACGTCCACGTACGCCAGCCCCACCGCGTTGAAGTAAACGCGCTCGTCCTCTCTCTCCCGTGCCGGCTTGTCGCCTGCTACGAACTCCACCAGGTTGCCACTGATATCCGCGTCTGACAACTCGCCGACCGCATACATGCGGCTCAGAGTCTGTGTGCGGTGCTTAACCGCCTCCCAGTCGTCGCACACGATCTTTTCACACTGTTTCGCTACGGCGTACTCGTCTTCCCAGCCGCCCACGTGGCTGTAGAACGATCCCGGCTTCATCCAGGCGGCTTTTAAGAGAGGAGCCTGAGCGCTGGTGGCGGTAACCAGGATGTCCGACTCACTCATCGCCCAGGCACTGTCCGTCTCGGCCGCGACCAAGTCCATGTCTGTGAGGATCGGCGCGAGCTCACGCACGAACTGGCGCTCCTCCTCGACGGTTTTGGCGCAAACCCGGCACTCAACCAGACCGGGTCGCACGGACTTCATCGCCAGGAGAGTCATCTTGGCCTGCTCGCCGCTTCCAATAAAGCCGATGACCCGGGGTTCCTCCGGCGCAAAGTACCGGGCGGCGAGTGCCGACATCGCCCCCACACGAACGTTAGAGGCCAGCGTGCCCTCCATGACCGCGAACGGGAAACCCTTCTCGATCTCGGACAACACGACGATCGCGGCCAGGTTCTGAACTCCGAAGGCAGACACGTTGGAAGGGAACACCGATACCCACTTCACGCCGCAAACCCCCTCCCGTCGCAGCGTCGCCGGAAGGCAGTTGATCCGTTCCTGCGTCTCGGGGTTGAAGATCTGCACGATCTTCTCAGGGAACAGCACGTCCCCGTTTCGATAGGCAAGAAGCGCCGACTCGGCCGCGTCTATGGCCAGCCGGAAATCTAAACAACCCGCCTGCAGCAGATCTTCTTGCGACAGGTAGGTAAACCGAATCGCGTGCCGACCATCGCTCATGAGTCACTCAAACCCCTAGGCGCTCCAACCAAGACCCCCCCGGTGGAGGATCGTGAACCACATCCTACCCAGCACTGTCCAGACGATCATCCGCCCAAGGGTTAGACGGACCCCCACCGCTGGCTGCCGGCAGGCTGGACGCGAGACCGCTTCGGCACACGCCGCCTCGCGCATTAGGTGCCGTTGGTCTGCTAGCCGACCGGACAGCCGACGCGAGCGGTTTGCTGGACGCCTGGGTCTACCGCCTGAGCAAGCGGACCGCCGCTTCGACGGCGACCGGTGCTTAGGCCAGGCAGAGCGATACTGTCGGCCAACGCCGGTCGCGCGCGGGTGCTCCTGCTCGATGGCGTCGGTGGTCCTAGCCCAACGCGGTAGTCCGTCTACTGCGGCGGCGACGGCTCCTGTTCGCGCGCTGCGCCGGCGGGCACCTCTCGTGTTGGGGGCGCGATTGGCCCGGGAGATGCGCTGTCGAGCTAGCCGTGGGCGCTCCGGCATGCGGAGTTTTGGCGCGGCCGTGACGGGTATGACGATGAGTGTGGGTGCCGCGGATGCACCAGCGGCGCCGCGGACTAATTGACTCATCGAATGCAGCGTCCGGTGCCTTCCGACGATGGGCCGTGTCGGGCGTGGAGATCGGTAACCGAGCAGCTGTTAGGAGGAGCAACATGTCAAGCAACGATCGCGCTCAGGAAGCAGCAGAGGAGCGGGCCGCGCAAGCGGCCACCGAGAGACGCAAGGCAGAAGAGGCCGCCGAGCGGGGGCCCTTGCAGGAGGCTACAAGCGAGCGTGGCGCAGCCAGCAGGGCGGCGGATGCGCTAACCGAGGGCGGCGCGGCGGACACGGCCGCCAAGGGCGTCACCGAGGGGGCAGCCAACACCGCCGCCAAGGGAGCGCACGAGATCGCTGCGGCGCCGAAAAACATCAGCCAGAGCGCCGCCGCCGCCGCCGAGCAGGCCAGCCGCGACGCTGGCGACGCCGCCAAGACGGTCAGCCGAGAGTCAGGTGACGCCACCAGAGGCATCAGCCGTGACATAAGTCAGACGACTAAGAAAGTCAGCGGAGATGTGAGCCACGCGCAGCCCGCTGGCGAAGACGACGAGACGAAGGCTGACCCAGGGCCGGACGACACCGCGTAACGGCTGATCCGGGCTGCTTTTGGTGGGAAGGCACGAGTAGGGCCTGCTATCGGAGGCGCGGCCTGGGCACTGGTGGCTCGGTGGCGCAACGGTCCCCTGAGTTGGTGGCCAACCCGTGATCAGCATGCTGCCGCGCGGCAGCGGATGCTCGTTTGTGCCGTTAGCGGGTCGGTTAGCCGGGTCGGCGCCTGCGGCCCCGCGTCTGGGTCCGGGCGCGTGAGCGCCTGAACCGCGCTGTGGAGACAGCGAGCGCGAGGATGACCGCGAGTATGGGGATGCCGTATAGCGGCAGGTCCACGAGAAGGTTGCCGGAGTGCGCGAGCAGGGTCATGCGCGCGCCGGGGTTGCTGGAGTGCGCCTCGGCGCCTTGCGCCGAGCGCGACCTGGCGAGCGGCGGGCTGCTCGCGTTGATTTCGCCAGCCTCCAGAGCGCCCAGGAGACGATGGCGACCATGCCGCTCCAGATGAGGAGCACGAAGAGGTAGGCGGCCAGCGTTAGGAACCCGGGAACGTTGCCCTTCTGCTCGCGCTGCAGGAGTTTCTTGTCCCGTTCGAACGGGCGGGTGAAGCGGGCGGGCGCGGGGATCCCGGCAACGGGAATGGCCTCGTCTCGGGGCATGTAGATCGGCAGCCCGAGCACGGCGCGCCCGCGTTGCAGGCGGATGGTCGACTTCCATTTCGGCCCCCAGACCGGTACGGGCCGCGCCGCTCGGTAGATGCCGGGAGCGAGCCGGTTCATTGGGGCGACGACGGCGCCGCCGCCCTGCCAGGCGGTGACCACGAACCAGCGCGCGCCATCCGCCGCGTTGGCTGGCCGCAAGCGTGCCGTCACGACGACCTCCCGGTGTGGTGGTGGAGCCACGTCGTGCACGCTGACGGTCGCCCGCGGAAGTTGGGAGCCGTTGGGCATCGGTAGCGCCCACGTCATTACGGCGACCGCCGCCAGCCCGGCCGCCGGGACTAGCCATCGCGGCGCTCTCTTGCTGCGTTCTCGTGGGGCGACCGAGCGGCCGATCCAGGCGCCGAGCACGCCCCCCGCCGTTCCCGCCACCAGTGCGCAGGTGACGCCCTCTGCGATCAGCGATGGGGGCCACGGGATGTAAGCGATCAGGGCCTGCCAGCCGTACTCCGCGGCGAACCCGACGGTGCCGATGAGCACCCCCGCCACCGCGCCGAGCATCATCGGGCGACGCGCGTCGTAGCGCAGCCCAACGAGCTCTACTAGCCCCGCCTCCACCAAGTACAGCGGGAAGTGCGGAGTCGTCTGCCCGATGATCGGCCCGACCAGCAACGCGAGGAACCCGCGGATGGCGATGAACACCAGTGCGGCGGTCAGAGCGCCGCCACGTCCGTTGCGCACCCGGGCGGCGACCAGCCCGATGCCAGCGGCGAGGGCTAGCAGGATCGGCTGCCACACCAGGCGAAACTGCGGCACGCCGAAGTCGAACTCGGCCTGGAACGTCGACAGGCCGACCAGCAGGGCCCCGACCACCACCGCGTCTAGCGACCGGAGAAGCCGCGGCCGCCGGGGCGGGGTCTGGCCCGCCCTGCGCGAGCCCTCGGCGTACAGGATCCACGCTCCCAGGATCGAGAACGTCGCGCCACCGATCAGCAGCAGGTGCGTCGGCCCCCACAAGGTCACGTCCTGCCCGAAGATCCGATGCCATATGTCGTCTAGTGGGAAAGCGATCAGCGATACGGCGCCGCAGGCGCAGATCACCAGCGCCCCCAGCGGCGCCCACCAACCATTGGGCAAGCGAATGGCCGTGTCTGACGGCCGACGCTCGCCCGTGAGCGCGATCGCGATCACCCCCGAGGCCAACACACAGAACAGACCGGCCAGGATGAAGTAGTGCGCCGGGTTGGCGAGCGGTCCCGGATCCCGCCCATTATCGAGATGAAGCGAGATGTCCCAATACATCCCGAACACCGCCACCAGCAGGCTGACCCCGACCAACAACACGATCGGCAACCCCGCCCACCCCGCCAGACCGAAAGCGCGCGAGCACCATCGAGCGGCGCGCCCCAAAAAACGCACCCGGCCGGAGCGGTGGCCAGCAATCAGTGCCAGCAGCGCCGCCGTGACAACGGCCGCGCCCAGCGTCGCGCCGATCACCTGGCCGATCGCTCCGCCCCCCGCAGGAGGCTCGCTCCCCGAATCGGCGGCGGCCGGAACCGCGGCAATCAAGAAAAGCGGCACGGCAAGCACCGCGCCACCGCCTATACGACCCACCGAACGGGGCTTCATCTGAAGCTTCCTCCCTGCACCGATCAGCTCTCAACTCCGTTGCTACCCAGCAACCAAGCCCGGTACCAAACGAGGAACGGCACTAATCGTTCACCCATCGCGCGAGCGGCCCAACGGACCTTCGGTCGGCGCGGGCCGCTCGGCGCGCTGTGACCTCCGCGCCGGCGCAATTTGCGAGCGTCTTGGTTGGTCTCCGGCCCTCGGCTGGTAAGCCGTTAGCTGAGCCGGCCGTGATCGGGGTTAGCGCTATCCCGCGCTTGCCGACGCTCTGGTGCCGCTGTTACAGCGCCCGTACTTCCGGCGATGAGCTGTGGTTCGCTGGGGTCGAAAGGGGAGTTGTGGCCACTTATCTTTGCGGTCGAACGATCGGCGGGCTGTGGGCGAATTTCGAATCCGGCAACGCGTGGATCTGGGTCAACGACGCCGGGTGGCGCAAGCTGGACTCTCCCGACACCACCGACTTGCTGATCGTTGCGGCGCAGGCGAAGGCCAGTGGCGGGCTGGTCGACATCACCGAAGACAAGCGCGGGGACCGCTGGTACGTGACACAGCTGACGCCGACCGGATGGAAGTCCAGCGAGGTCAACATCAGTCGGTCGGTGTCTGAGTGCATCTACTCCTGGACTTCGGCGTACGCCTTGCGCGGACCCAACGTGATGGTGCGCATCCAGCTCAATTCAGACCGCGACGTGACCGCGGCCGAGCTTAACGCGGCGAAGACACGGTGGCGCGACGGCATCATTGCCAAGTGGAGCGGCCAGTTCGGGTGCTGTGAACAGGCCGGCATCAC
>VAWT01000271.1 GCA_005883415.1 Actinomycetota bacterium
GGCCGCGCCTCCTCGGCTATCTCACCCGTGCGCGAGCGCCCGCCCTCGCAGTACATGACGATCGCTCCCCCGCGCTCCAGGACCTTGAAGGCGGTGATGAACGTCTCCTCGTCGTGATGGCCGCGCCGCACGGGAAACACGCCGCCATGGCTGAAGATCCAGGCCCCCACGCCCTTGAACAGCTGGGACTTGCCCATGAACTGCACGCGCCGGCGGATGAAGACGCCGGTGAAGAAATGGTCCATGAAGGATGCGTGATTGGGGGCCAGGATCACGGGACCGGCGGGGACGTTCTCTGATCCGATGCCCCGGGCCCGGAACGTGATCAGGGCATGCAATGACGTGAGCACCCGCGTGACCTCGTAAACCTTGGCCTCGGGCTCCTCGGAGCGCACCAGCTCGTGGAAGCGGTCGAAGTACTCCTTGGGCCGTGGATCCTTGTAGACCTGCGGTTTGAGCTCGACGTCGGGCACGGTCCGAGGCTCCTACCCCGTGAGCGGCAGCACGAGCGCCGGCTTGTCGATCTCGTGCTCCGAGCTGGTCGGCACCACAGCCGTCCCGATGGCGAAGAACTCGATCACGTGCGAGCCCCAGCCGTGGCTGCGCTCGACGATTCTGGCCCCGACGATCCCGCCCGCCTTGAGCTCGTCCGCTTCGGTCTGCATCCGCTCCATCGCCAGCTCCCTTGCCTGGTACAGCGCCTGGGTGAAGTTAGGCATCTCCACGTTGCGGCCGATCTGCCTGAACGACGCCACCAGCCCCTGGCGGGCGACGTGATACACGCAGTTGCCCATCACCAGGCCTGCTGGGCGATAGCCCGCCCGCAGCAGTGTGGCGAAGTCCTGCCCGTTGAAGTCGGAGGTGAACGGTCTGCCGTTGGGTGCTCGGTGAAGCTCTCCGTCGCGGTGCTTGACCGCAGTTCCCACCGCGATGAACTCGGCCAGGTCGGCGCCCCACTCGTAGCGGCCGATGTCAAGCCTGACGCCGACGATCCCGTCCGCTCCCAGCTGATCTGCCTCCTCCTCCATGCGGGTCATGGCCAGCTCGCGCGCGTGGTACATGGCCTGCGTGAGGACGGTCATCTCCTGGTTCTGGTTCCACATCGCCTGCTGAAACCCGATGTGGTAGATCGAGCTGCCGAGCACCAGCCCGATTGGCTCGAAGCCCGACTGCTTGACGAGCAGGAACTCGTTCACCGACAGGTCACTGGTGAAGAAGCCGCGCGCTACCTCCTGCTTCATCCGCGCGATCCGCTCGCGGCCGGATTCGGGAATGCCGGCCAGCGATCCGGGCTCGTACCGCTCGGCGTGCGGCGCCTGCGCGGTCTCGATCGCCTGCCCGGGGGTGTCGTCGTCGTCGCGCTTGAGGAAACCCATCTTGAATGCCTCCTATCTGATCAGCAAACGCTCGAGTGCTTGCCTGGTGGTCTCGGAGCGCTGCGCTTCGGCGCTCAGGGCCTCGCCGACCGCTGTCAGCCAGGCGTCCGTGTCTACGGTCTCGCGCTTCAGCACGATCCCTCCCGACAGCCGAGAGCAGCTCGTCTCGAGGGCACCGGCGTCGAATGACAGCTCGAGCCGGCGGTCACCCAAGTCCAGCGAGATCCGCCGTACGCGCTTCGGGCCCGTCAGCGCCGAGCGGCGGCGCAGCACTCGGACCCTGCTCGGTACCGCCTGCTCGAGCTTGATCGCCAGGCTCTCGACGAATGCGTTCAGGTCACTGGCATCGGCGCGCAGGGAAGCGGCGAGTAGATCGAGGTCGAGTCCGTGAGCCGCCACGCCTTCAGGCTACGCCTCGACCCACTCGGTTGCTGGCCTATCCCCCAAGCAGGTCGTGCCTGTGGTCCCTAGGTCGATGGCTAGGATCACCCGCATGCCCATTGTCCCCAACCTCCCAATGAACGACGGCCACGAGATTCCGCAGCTCGGCTTCGGCGTGTTCCAGGTCCCTCGGGAGGAGACCGTCGGCGCCGTCCTGCATGCCTTGAAGACCGGTTACCGCTCGATCGACACGGCGGCCATGTACGGGAACGAGTCGGAGGTGGCCGAGGCGATCGCCCGTAGCGAGCTCGACCGCCCCGAGGTGTTCGTGACCACCAAGCTGTGGAACTCCGACCAGGGACGCGACCGGGCGCTGCGGTCGTTCGAGGGCAGCCTGTCGCGGCTAGGGTTTGATTACGTTGATCTGTACCTGATCCATTGGCCGGCCCCGTCTCTAGGGCTTTACGTCGAGACGTGGGAGGCGTTCACCGAGCTTCAGCGGGACGGGCGCGTCCGCTCGATCGGAGTATCGAACTTCACAATCGAGCATCTGGAGCGAATCATCGACGACAGCGGTGTGGTGCCTGCCGCGAACCAGATCGAGCTGCATCCGCAGCTCCAGCAGGTGGAGCTCCGCCGCTTTCACTCCGAGCACGGGATCGTCACTGAGGCTTGGAGCCCACTCGCGCGCGGGCAGATGCTGCGCGAGCGTGTGTTCGAGGAGATAGCGCGGCGCCGTGAACGGACACCGGCGCAGGTGATCCTCCGCTGGAACGTCCAGCTCGGGAACGTCGTCATCCCGCGGTCCGTCAACCCGTCGCGCATCGAGGAAAACTTCAATCTCTTCGACTTCTCGCTCAGCGATGAGGAGATGGAGACGATCAACGGGCTGGACCAATCCGCCCGTATCGGGCCGGATCCGCGGACGTTCGCGATGGGCTAGGCGCCTATATCCTGGCGGCCCCAATTCCGATGAATAGGAGGGTCGTCAGTTGCCCGAGGTCGAGGCCCATATAACTGGCACCGTCTGGAAGGTCGAGGTCGAGGTCGGTGACCAAGTCGAGGAGGGCGACACGGTGGCGATTCTCGAGTCGATGAAGATGGAGATGCCGGTTGAGGCGGAGGATCCGGGCGTGGTCAAGGAGATCCTGGTGGAGGAAGGGCAATCTGTCTCTGAGGGAGAGCCGCTCGTTGTCCTCGAATAACGAGGGCGGCCGTCTCCATCTGGATGAGCCGGCGCCGGGGGTAGCCCGCCTCAAGATCTCAAATCCCGGCAAGAGCGGGGCCCTCGACCATGCGATCCTCGACGGATTTGCTACCACCGTGCCGGAGCTCGACGCCCGGTGTTTGATTGTCACCGGCCAGGACGGCACGTTCTCGGCGGGTTACGACATCGGTGACCTGCCGGACGCGGTGTTCGCCGACGAGGCCGAGCGGCTGGTGGCACATCCGTTCGCCGCCGCGATCGAGGCGATCGAGGCGTACCAGTACCCCACGCTTGCCGCCCTGAACGGCCACGCGATCGGCGGCGGGCTCGAGCTCGCGCTGGCCTGCGACCTGAGGATCGCCGCCACCACCGTCTCGGTGGGGATGCCGCCGGCGAAGCTCGGTCTCGTCTACTCCCACACCGGAATCCGCAAGTTCATAGACGCCATCGGTGGACCAAGGACGCTCGAGCTGTTCTTGCTCGGACGACGGGTGGACTCGCTCACGGCTCGCGACTGGGGACTTGTCAACTTCGTCGCCGAGCCCGACGCCCTGGGGCGGGAGGCCGTGGCCCTGGCGGAGGAGATCGCCGGGAACGCACCGCTGGCGCAGCGGGGCAACAAGCGCGTGATTCGGACGGTGCTCGATTCGCACGTCCAGCTGGACCCGGCGCTCGAGCGGGAGCTGATCGACCTGCGGCGGGCCTGCTTCTCCTCGGATGATTTCCGTGAAGGGGTGCGGGCGTTCGCAGAGAAGCGCCGGCCGCGCTGGCAAGGGCGGTGATGACTCTCTCCCCTGAGCGCCTCGACGTGCCGGTCGCCGGAGGCTCGCTTGCGGTCTACCGGCTCGGGAGCAGGGGCCCGGCTGTTCTCGCCATCCACGGCATCACCTCCAACAGCCACGCCTGGATCGCGGCAGCCCGGGCGCTCGGGGACCGCGCATCGCTAGTGGCGCTTGACCTCCGGGGCCGGGGCCGCTCCGCCGAGCTGCCCGGCCCCTACGGTGTGGCCGTGTATGCGCGCGACCTGCTCGCCGTCCTAGATCGACTCGAGCTCGAGCAGACGGTCGTAGTCGGACACTCGCTCGGCGCGTACATCGTGGCCCGGCTGGCGGCCGACCATCCCAAGCGCGTGCGCGCCGCGGTGCTGGTCGATGGCGGGCTGACGATCCCCGGCGCAGTCCGGGCCGATCCCCAGACGTTCATCGATGCCTTCCTGGGGCCCGTACTGGCCCGACTGCGTGAGCGCTTCCCCAACCGTGAGGCCTACCGCGACTGGTGGCGGGCGCACCCCGCGCTCAGAGGTGGAGTGGTGGCCGATCGGGACCTCATCCCGTATGCCGACCACGACCTCGTGGGGGAGGAACCGGAGCTGCGCTCGGCCGTGATGGAGGAAGCGGTTCGCGCCGACGCAGACGAGGTGCTCGCGGTCGGCGAGGCAGCTCAGCGCTTGGCGGTTCCGGCCACGCTGCTTTGCGCGCCGCGCGGGTTGTTCGACGAACCGACCCCCATGCAGCCTCTCGAGCTGGTGCGCGAGTGGGCGGCAAAGGCCCCGGACCGGCGCCAGGCCGTCCAGGTCCCCGACGTGAACCACTACACGATCCTGTTTGGAGAGCGCGGCGCGGCCACCGTCGCCGAGACGGTCCGTGGGTATCTCTAGCGCGTCCGGCGCGATCCGGGTTATGCCATCTCTGCGCACGGTTCAGCAGCGGCGGCCTTCGGATCGCTCGCTCGCACCGCCGGCCGCTTCAACGCCAGCACCGCCACTGCGATTGCCGCCATCATCAAAACGGCGGCGATCAGGTATGCGCGGTGATAGCCCGCCGTGAGCGCCGACGCGGTCCCGGCGCCGTGCACTAGGAGACCGTGGGTGCGCGTGGCGGCCAGCGTGTTGAGAACCGCTAGCCCGAGCGCCCCGCCAACCTGCGCGGTCGTGTTCACCAGCCCGGACGCGAGCCCGGCGTCGCTCGCCGTGGCACCCGACATGGCCAGCGTCATCAGCGCCGCGAATGACAGCCCCACGCCGATCCCCAGCAGCACCAGCGTCGGTAGAACGTCGGTCACATAGCTGCCTCTGATTGGCGTTCGGGTGAACAGCAGCAGACCAGCCGCCATCAACACGAGTCCCGGAATCAACGTTGTCCGGGCGCCGTATCGCGTGATCAGCCGCTCGGAGTAGCGCACCGAAAGCATCCCCATGATCAGCGTCGTGGGCATGAACGCCAGCCCGACCTCGAGCGCGCCGTAGCCCAGCACGCGCCGCAGGTAGAGGGATCCGATGAAGAACATTCCGAACATCCCAGCCACAGTCAGCGCCTGGATCATGTTCGCTCCCGATACGTTGCGCGAGCAGAAGATCCGCAGGGGGATGAGCGGGTTGCGGGCGCGAGCCTCGCGTGCCACGAATGCCGCGAGCAGCACCAGAGACGCGGCCCCCAGGGCAAGCGTGCGTCCAGCTCCCCAGCCGTACTCCGCCGCCGGCTTGACGATCGTGTACACGCCAAGCATGAGCGCGCCCGTGATCAGCACGGCGCCAGCGATGTCGGCTCCCTTGTCTAGGCCGATGCCCTGATCGGGGCGAAGCAGACGGCGCGCCAAGAATGCGGTGGCGATCCCGATCGGGACGTTGACGAAGAAGATCCAGTGCCAGTCGATCGCCTGCGTCAGCGTGCCACCCACGAGCAGGCCGATGGACCCGCCGGCCGAGGCGACGAACGCGTAGACGCCGATCGCCTTCGCCTGCTCGCCCGGCTCGGGAAACATCGTCACGATCATCCCCAGGATCACGGCCGACGTCATCGCGCCGCCCACCCCCTGCACGAACCTGGCGACCACCAGCATCCCCTGGCTACTCGAAAGGCCGCACAGCAGTGAGGCAACGGTGAAGATCGCCAGCCCGGCCAGGAACACGCATCGGCGCGAGCGCAGATCGCCGAGCCTTCCGGCCAGCAGCAGCAAGCCTCCGAACGCGATCAGGTAGGCGTTCACGACCCACGCCAAGCTTGATTGCGAGAAGTGGAGGTCCGATTGGATCGACGGCAGCGCCACGTTCACCACCGTCACGTCGAGCACGATCATCAGCATCCCGACGCACAGCACCACCAGCGCCAGCCACCGGTTCTCGGTCCTCATCCCTAGCTCCTTACTCGTCATTTGATTCTTGAGACCGGTGCTGTGCGCGGAACTCATCGGTGGGCCGTCCGGCCGATCTCCTACAGTGCGCGCCCAATGCCGCCCCTGATCACGCGTGAGGAGGCGCTGGCGTTCGGAGAGCTCGAGGATCCGGCCGCGATCGAGGCCTTGGTCGAGCGGGCGTGGCAGGCGCGCCGCGAGCGGTTCGCGGACTCCACCGACATGTGCTCGCTGGTCAACGCCAAGTCGGGTGGTTGCGCGGAGGACTGTGGGTTCTGCGCCCAGTCGCGGCATGCCGAAGCCGACACGCCGATGCATTCGATGATGGAGCCCGAGCAGATCCTCGAGCATGCTCGCGCGGCCCAGGCCGCGGGGGCCCACCGGTTCTGCATGGTCACGCAGGGCCAGGGGCTCTCGAGGCGCGACTTCGAGAAGGTCCTCGAAGGAGCGCGGCTGGTCAAAGAGCAGACGAATCTGAAGCGCTGCGTGTCGATCGGGCACATGTCCGCGCAGCGAGCCAAGGCGCTCAAGGAGGCGGGTGTGCAGCGCGTGCACCACAACGTCGAGACCGCCAGGTCCTATTACCCCGAGGTCACGACGACGGTCCGTTACGAGGGTCGGCTGCGGACGATCGATTCTGTGCGCGAGGCGGGACTCGAGACCTGCGTGGGGGGAATCCTCAACCTGGGCGAGACTCGCGAGCAGCGCGTCGAGATGGCCTTCCAGCTGGCGGACATAGATCCCACCAGCGTGCCCATCAACCTGCTCAACCCGCGGCCAGGTACGAAGTTCGGCGAGCGGGAACTGATCGATCCATGGGAGGCCGTCAAGTGGGTCGCGATCTTCCGCTTGATCCTTCCCGACGCCCTGTTCAGGCTCTGCGGCGGGCGGACAGAGAACCTCGGCGACCTCCAGCGGGCGGCAATCAAGGCGGGACTCAACGGGGTAATGATGGGCAACTTCCTGACGACGCTTGGAAATGCGCCGGAGGACGACCGGGCGATGTTCGAGGAGCTGGGGCTGAACGTCGAGCGCCAGCCGGACAACGGCGCGAATCCCCGACCCGACAATCGCTCTGGCTGGCTCGAGGGAGAGACGCCGGACCTGATCGCCCGAGCGCTGGCTTCAGCGCCTGCCCCAGAGCTGGTCGTCAAGCTGTGGGACCCTTCCACACAGCTGCGGTTCAAGCGCAAGCGGGCGACGGCGTGATCGACCTCGACGCCCGCCTCGACGAGCTCAAGGCCCTGGGCCTCGACCGTCGCACCCGCCGGGTGAGCGGCCCCCAGGGTCCACACGTGGTCCTCGACGGCAGGCCGGTCCTGTTGCTGTGCTCCAACAACTACCTGGGGTTGGCCGACCACCCCCGCGTCAGGGCCGCGGCTGCCGAGGCCGCGATGCGATGGGGCGTGGGGGCGGGCGCTTCACGACTGGTGTCGGGCACGATGACCATCCACCGGCGCTTGGAGGAGCGCCTGGCGGAATTCAAGGGTCGCCAGTCAGCGTTGCTGTTCGGTTCCGGCTACCTCGCCAACATGGGCGTCATCGCCGCTCTCGCTCGCCCCGGCGACATTGTCTTCTCCGACGAGCTCAACCACGCGTCGATCGTCGACGGCTGCCGGCTGTCGCGGGCCGAGACGTTCGTGTACGACCACCGTGACGTCGAGCATCTGGCATGGGGCATTGCCCAGTCAGAAGGTCGCGGCGCGCTGATCGTGACCGACAGCGTGTTCTCGATGGACGGCGACGTCGCGCCGCTCCAGGAGCTGGTCGAGCTCGCGCAGCGCCACCGAATCCGCCTCGTCGTCGACGAAGCCCACGCCACCGGTACCCTCGGTCCCGACGGGCGAGGGGCACTCGCCGATGCCGGGCTCGAGGACCAGGTTGACGTGATCGTGGGCACTCTGGGCAAGGCGCTCGGCTCCTACGGCGCTTTCGCCGCCTGCGATCGGCAGATGGTGCGCTACCTGGTCAACAGCGCCCGGACATTCATCTTTTCGACCGCCCCTCCCCCGCCGGCCGTGGCCGGCGCCCTGGCGGCGCTCGAGCTGCTCCAGGAGCGGCCGCGGCGCCTGATGAGGCTCCAGTCCAACGTAGCCGCGCTCCGGTCAGAGCTCGGACGAGAGGGATTCGACTTGCGGGGGTCGCGCACGCACATCATCCCGTTGGTCGTCGGTGATCCCGGGCTGGCGATCGAGATCTGCGAGAAGGCGCTCGCTCGGGGCGTGTTCGCCCAGGCGATTCGGCCACCGACGGTGGCGCCGATGACCTCGCGTCTGCGGTTGGCGGTCATGGCGTCTCATCGCGAGGAGGAGCTGCGCACCGCCGCGCGGACACTGGCCCAGGCGGCGCGGGCCTCGGGCTTTGAGCCGCGGACGTACTGGGCGAGCCTCGCGGAGGTGGACGATGGCGCCTATGACGGTGAAGAGCATGCGCCGGTCGCAGCGGCTCCCGAGGGGACCGAACCGGGCCGGGGCCCGGGGGTGTTCGACTTCGAGGACGATTCCTCCATCGCGCGCGCGGCGTAAGTCGCGCTTGCGCGGCCTGTTCGTCACCGGTACCGACACCGGCGTCGGCAAGACCGTCCTCGCCGCCGCAATCGCCGCCGCGCTGCGCGGGGACGGTGTCGCCGTGGCCACGCTCAAGCCAATCATGACCGGACTGGACGAGCCAGCCCCGGCCCAGTGGCCGCACGACCACGAGCTGCTGGCGCGAGTTGCTGGACGCCAGCCCGGCGAGGTAGCACCGCGCACCTTCGGTCCTGCGGTCTCCCCGCATTTAGCGGCCGAGCTTTCCGGAACGCCGGTCTCAAGCGAGAGCATCGAGGAATCGGTCCGCGAGGCGGCGACGTGCGCCGAGGTGCTCGTGGTCGAGGGCGTAGGAGGCCTCCTCGTTCCGCTGTCCGACGATTACGACGTGCGCGCGCTGGCCCGAGCACTGGGGATGCCCTTGGTGATCGCTGCGCGACCTGGCCTCGGCACGATCAACCACACATTGTTGACGCTCGAGTCCGCCAGGCTGGCAGGCCTGAAGGTGGCCGGGGTCGTCCTCACACCCTGGCCCCGCGACCCAGGAACGATCGAGGAGTCCAACCGGGAGACAATCGCCCGGCTCGGGGCGGTCGAGGTCGCGTCGCTGGCGCGCGTCGAGCGGGCCGAGCCGGAGCTCTTGCGCCGCGCCGGGCGCTCGCTACCGATCGCGCGGTGGCTGGACGGCGCCCGCTAACGTGCCCCGAGATGCGACGCGTGGTTGCGGCAGTTGTGGTGGCGGCTGTAGTGCTTTTGGCGCCAGCGGCCAATGCGAGCACGGCCGCCGGTACCGGGCGTCTGCCGGACGGACGAGTGCCTGCGCCGACCGGGGCCGGGGTTCCCGCACCCATGTTGATCCTGGCGGGCTTCGCGGTTCTGTTCGTGGTGGTGGCGGCCATCGCTGGTGCGGTACGTGTGTTCGGATGGGATCCCTCCTGGGCCGTTGCGTGGAGGCATTCGTGGCACGAGGCGGAGTACCGCATCGGCGGCGGATGGCTCGCGCTGCGCGACCGGGTCAGGCGCCGGCCGCCGGCCCGCTACCCACCACGCGGCCAGCGTCCGGTCTGAGCGCCCCGCGGGGCTGATCGTCCCCTGGACCAGGCCGCGGTTCCGACCGACCTGCGAGCTAGCGTCTTGCCATGCACACCGCTTCGGCCCTTCAGGACGTGGACCGGAGGCACGTTTGGCACCCGTTCACCCAGCAGCTCGGCTGGTGCGAGGAGGAGCCGCCGCTGGTTATCGACCGGGGCAACGGGACCAATCTCTACGACGTCGATGGCAACGCGTACATCGACGGAGTGTCGTCGCTGTGGTGCAACGTGCACGGCCATCGTCATCCCGCGATCGACTCGGCGATCCGCGCGCAGCTAGACCGCGTCGCCCACTCGACGATGCTCGGCCTCACGCACGAGCCGGCGGTCGAATTGGCTCGGAAGCTGTTGGCCGTGGCGCCGCGTGGTCTGGCCCGGGTCTTTTACTCCGAGAGCGGCGCGACCGCTGTGGAGATCGCTCTCAAGATGGCGTTTCAGTTCTGGGCGCAGCGCGGCGAGCCCGGGCGGTCACGCTTCATCTGCCTCGAGAACGCCTACCACGGGGATACTTTGGGCGCCGTATCAGTGGGGGCCATCGAGCTGTTCCACTCGATGTATCGCCCACTCTTGTTCGACTCTCTCAGGGCGCGCGCCGGCGACGCGGACCATCTCGAGTCGCTCCTGGAGCGCCACGGCGCTCAGACGGCGGCGGTGATCATCGAGCCGCTCGTGCAGGGGGCGGCGGGGATGCTGTTACAGCCCGACGGGTACGTGCGCCAGGTGCGAGAGCTGTGCGACGCCTACGACGTGCTGCTGATCAGCGATGAGGTGGCAACCGGCTTTGGCCGCACCGGGCGGATGTTCGCGTGCGATCAGGAGGGCGTCACCCCCGATCTGATGTGCGTCGGCAAGGGGCTGACCGGCGGCTACCTTCCGCTGGCGGCGACGCTGACGACGGAGCGCGTCTACGACGCGTTCCTCGGCGAATTCGATGAGTTCAAAACGTTCTTCCACGGCCACACCTACACCGGGAATCCGCTGGCCTGCGCGGCTGGGATCGCGTCGCTCGAGCTCTTCCAGCGAGAGCACACCCTCGAGGCGCTCCAGCCGAAGCTCGAGCTGCTGAGCCGCCTCCTGGCCCAGCGCATCGCCGTGCTGCCGGGCGTAGCCGAGGTCCGCCAGCGCGGGTTCATGGTCGGGATCGAGTTGATCGAGCAGCCGGTCGCCGACCGGATCGGCCACCGGGTGGCGCTCGCCGCCCGGCGGCGCGGCGCGATCATCCGACCGCTCGGGGACGTCATCGTGCTCATGCCGCCGCTGGCGATCTCAGAAGCGGATCTCCGCCGTCTGGTGGCGATCACGGCGACGTCGATCGCCGAGGCCACTTCCGGGCGATTTCACGGTGCATTAGGGGCCTGCGCAGCGGCTTAGGCACTTCGCGCCTGGGTTCAGCGACTCGGCTGAAGGCGGAGCATCGGCGTTAGGCGCCCGACGCCTGGGCTATTCGTCGTAAGGCTCGAAGTCCTGCTTTCGCGCGCCGCAGACAGGACAGAACCACGTATCGGGAATCTGCTCGAAAGCCGTTCCGGGCGGGATCCCGCCATCCGGATCTCCAACATCTGGGTCGTAGATGAACCCGCAGGATGAACACATGTACTTCACGCGCGGAAGGGTAACTGTGGCAGGCTGGCAG
>VAWT01000224.1 GCA_005883415.1 Actinomycetota bacterium
GCTCCCCGGAGCTTTGGCCGATGCCTTGCGCTCGCGGCTCCCCAAGCTCTTCGGTGCCGGCTTCAGCTCCCCCGAGCGCTCGGACAGCCAGGCGTCATAGTCCGGCCACCAACTGCCGCGCTTGACGTCGGCCTCCCGTAGCATCGCCTCTCCGTCCTCGTGTGGGTCGTCGGTGATGCGGTAGCTGGCCCGACTCTCGGGGCTGGGCGGGTTGACGAGCGCCTGGATGTGCCCACTGGTGGAGAGTACGAACCGCTTCGAGCCACCGAGCAGCTGTGCGCTGCGGTACGCGTTCTCCCACAGCACGATGTGATCATTGAGCCCGGCGACGGCATAGCTGTTGAGTGTGATCGCGCCGAGATCGACAGGGGTGCCCAGCACCTCGACACCCCCCGGTCGGGTCAGCCCGTTGTCTAGCCCCATCTGAATGAAGTCTCGGTGGAGCCCTGCGGCGAGACGCACCGTGTCCTGGTTCCAGTACAGGACGTCGAAGGCGGGAGGATCCTTGCCGAGCAGGTAGTTGTTGACGAAGTAGTTCCAGACCAGGTCGTTCGGGCGCAGCCAGGCGAAAACGCCTTCCAGTGCGCGGCCGTCGACATACCCCTTGCGGGCCGATTCGGCGACCGCGGCCGCCGCGACCTCCCGGTTGGCGAACGCTCCGGCGGTGCCCATCCGCGCCTGGTCGAGCGCACACACCATCATCGTCAGCGCGCCGATCTTGGCCTGCTCGCCAATGGCAACCAGGTGGCCCAGCGCGCACGCGGCGATGATGCCGCCCGAGCACGCGCCGCTGACGTTGACCGCCGGCTGACCGGTGATCTCAGCGGCGGCGTCGCGCGCCTCGAGTACTGCCTCCGCGTAGGTGTCGAGGTCGAAATGGCCTTGCGCGACGTCCGGGTTGCGCCACGAGATAATGAAAACCTGCTGCTGCTGGTCGAGCAGCCACTGCACCATGCTCCGGCCCGGCGATAGGTCGAGGATGTAGTACTTGTTGATCGTCGGTGGCACGAAGAGCAGCGGCACCTCGCGCACCTGGTCGGTCGTGGGGCGGTACTGGATCAGCTCGAACACTTCGGTGCGCAGCACGACCGATCCCGGGGTTACCGCCAGGTTCCCGCCGACCTCGAACTTGCTCACGTCCACGCTGGCCGGGAGACGCGGCGAGCGCGTTACGTCTCGCAGGAACCGTCGTCCACCGCGGACGAGGTTCGCCCCGCCCGCGTCGATGCTCTCCTTGAGCACCGCGGGGTTGGACCAGGGAAAGTTGGTCGGGGCCAGCGCGTCGAGCACGTTCGTCGCCGCAAATCGCGCCTGGCGCTCGGTACGCCAGTCGAGATCGGCGGCCGAGATCAGCTGATCGACGGTGTCGCAAGCGGCCAGGTAGCCCTGCATGAGCCGGCGCAGCAACCCGTTGTCCTGCCACGCGCGGTCGCCGAAGCGGCGATCACCCTTGGGGGGCTCCAGCTCAGATCGCCCGGCAGCGATCCGAACGAGCTCCGCGCCCAGACCGCCAGCACCCCGGGCCGCCCGACGCGGATGGCGAGCCAGCCCGGTGACCGTCCGCCCCGCGGCCCAAGGCTTGAGGAACCTGCGAACGCCCCCGTCCTCGAGCGCGGCGTCGGTGAGCATCATGTCTAGGCCCGCCCGAGCAGCCGCGCGGAGACCTGCCGGCGAGTCTTCGCCTCGGCCTCTGCTCTCCGGTGTCGAGGTCGCGCCCATCACCGTCAGGCGAACGCGCCCACGCCGGTGATGTCACGCCCGACGATCAAGGTCTGGATCGTTTCTGTGCCCTCGAAGGTGTGGATCGCCTCGATGTCGGCCAGATGGCGGATGACGTGGTTCTCGAGCAGGATACCGTTGCCCCCCAACAGGTCGCGGGCCTGAGCGATCACCTGTCGGGCCCGGCTCGTGTTGTTCATCTTCGCCAGCCCGGCGATCGTGTCCTTGAGAGCGTGGTCGTCGGCCAGACGCCCCACCCGCAGGCAGTAGAGCTGCATCGCGGTGACGTCGGCCAGCATCTTGACCAGACGCTCCTGCACGATTTGGAAGCTGACCAGCGGCTTGCCGAACTGGCGCCGCTCCCGGCAGTAGGTGAGCGCCGCGTCGTACGCGCCGACGGCGTGGCCGAGCGCCGAAAACGCGCAGGTGAGCCGCGTGGACGCGAGAACTCTGCCGGTGTCCTTGAAGCTACTCGCCCCCGGCAGCCGGGCGCTGAGCGGGACTCGGACGCCGTGCAGTTCGATGTGGGCCTGCCAAACGGAGCGCACGCTGCCCTTGCCCTCGATAACCCGTGGGTGATAGCCGGGCGCCCCACCCTCCACCAGGAACCCCTTGACCTGCCCGTCCGCCGTGTCGCGCGCCCAGACCACCACGACGTCGGCCAGCGAGCCGTTGCCGATCCAGCGCTTGGCGCCATCGATGACGTATTCATCGCCCTCTTGGCGAGCCGTGGTCTCGAGCGCCACGGAGTCAGAACCGTGGTCAGGCTCGGTCAGGGCAAACGCCCCGAGCGCCTGCATCCGCGCCATCGGCGGCAGCCAGCGCTGCTTGTGCTCCTCGGCGCCGAACGCCGCGATCGAGCGCATGGCGAGCCCGGCCTGGACCCCTAACAGGGTTCCAAGGCTGCCGTCGCCGCGACTGAGCTCCATCTGGACAAGTCCGGCCGCGACCGCGCTCATCCGCGGGCAGCCGTAGCCCTCGACGCCATCGCCGACCAGCCGAAGCTCGCCGAGCCGGCGGGCGAGGTCGAGCGGGAACTCCGCACGCTCCCAGTACCCGGGCATCACCGGCAGCACCTCATCCTCGACAAAGCGCCGAGTGCGGTCCAGGTAGTCGAGCTCCTCCTCGGTGAGCTCGCCGCGCAACAGGAAATAGTCGGTACCGAGCGCTCGGCCGATATCCGTTTCGGTGGTCGCGGTCATCTTCTCTGGCCTCTCCAATCCACACATAGGCTATGGCCCGACAGGCCTCCGGTCTATGTCTTACACCTCCAGAACGTATCCCCACCCTACGATGCGAGCACAACCTCGGCCGCATGAGCGCTATACGCATTGTGTATCGCGCGCGGGCAGGGGAATCACCCAGGATTTCACGGGGCTTGCGCTAGGCTCGCCGCAGACCGGAGAGGTGGCAGAGCGGTTGAATGCGCCGGTCTCGAAAACCGGTATGGGCGGTTCCGTCCATCGAGGGTTCGAATCCCTCCCTCTCCGCTTGAGGCAGTGGCCTAGCGACGACCGCATCTATGGCCAAGCTCTCGTCCGCCGCTCGACCGCGCTGACGACTCCCTGGTTGCCGAAGGAATCGTCTGCAAGGGCGGCCGAGGCGGCGATCGCATTCGTCGCATAGCGAGCGCGCGCCTCAGCCAGCGCAATCGGTGAAAGCGAAAGTCCCGCAGACCGCGCGGAGCGGGGCAGGCGTTGACGCGCACGAGATGCGCGCGCTACGGCGATAGCGGGGCTCGGTGTAACGGCTGCGATCGCGCGAGAGTTAGCAGCAGGTGCAGCTGTCCCCGTGCCAGGCATCGCGGACTTCGCGGAGCGCGACCGCCCCGATCAGTAGCGCGACTATGGGATCTGCCCACCACCAGCCGACAATGGCGTTAGCGAGCAAACCGATCAGCAGCGCGGCTGAGAGGTATGCGCAGAGAATTGTCTGGCGGCTCTCGCTGGCGGCGGCCGACGATTCCAGCGCGGCCGCGACCCGCCGCTTCGCCGCAGCAAGCGGTGGCATTACGGCCAGGGTGATGGCTGCGAGCCCGACGCCGACCCAGCTTGTGGCCGGGTGATGGCCGCCAACGAGATCGTGAGCCGACTCGACCGTGACGTACGCGGCGAGCAGCACGAACGAGGCGGCGATCAGCTGCTGCGCGCGGCGCTCCGAGTAGCCCGAGCTCACGCGACCGCCCGTCACCAGCCACAGCACAACGAGGCCGGCGCCCACCTCGATCACGCTGTCGGCGCCGAACCCGATCAGCGCGACCGACCCCGCGACCACGCCAGCGCCGATCGCCACCGCCGCCTCCAGCACATGCCAGCCCAGACCCAGGTACGTGAGCGCTCGTGCCCTACGCGCAAGCGCCCGACGCTGCGCCCCATCGCGAGGACCGGTCGTGGCGGCCGGCGCGAGGGTCGGCAGGGGCGTCCCGGTGCTCATCCTTGAACGGTAGCCCGCCTAGCGCCCTCCTGTCCGCGCGGAGCGGGTG
>VAWT01000225.1 GCA_005883415.1 Actinomycetota bacterium
CCAGGGCACGAGCAGTACACCCGCAACATGGTCACCGGCGCCTCGACCGCGGACTGCGCAGTCCTGCTGGTCGACGCCCGCAAAGGCGTTCTGACCCAGACGCGCAGGCACACCTACGTGGCGTCGCTGCTTGGGATTCGGCACGTGGCACTGGCCGTCAACAAGCTTGACCTGCTGTCCTACTCGGAGCCTGGCTTTAAGCAGATAGCTGCCGACTACCAGCTGTTTTCGCGCGAGCTCGGCCTGCAAGACGTCGTCTGCATACCCGTCTCCGCACTACGCGGCGACAACGTCATCGAACGGAGCAAGCGGACGCCGTGGTACGAAGGGCCGACCCTGCTCGAGTACCTCGAGACGGTCGAGATCGACGAAGACCGGCTCCAGTCCGAAGCGCTGCGTTTCCCCGTCCAGTGGGTGAACCGCCCGGACGCCGAGTTTCGCGGCTTTGCTGGGATGATCGCCAGCGGGCAGGTGGCGCCGGGCGACGCGATCGTGGTCGCTCCCTCGGGGCGCGAGAGCACGGTGTCGCGCCTCGTGACCTCTGAGGGCGACCTCGAGCGCGCAGTCGCCGGCCAGTCCGTGACTCTGACGCTCACAGACGAGATCGACGTCAGCCGAGGGGACGTGGTCGCGTGCGCCGCCTCCCCGCCCCGGGTGGGCGAGCAGTTCGAAGCCACGCTGGTGTGGATGGCGCAGGAACCCATGCTCCGGGGTCGCAGCTACCTGATGCGCGTCGGCACGAGCACGGCGTCGGCCACGATCTCGCCGCTCAAGTACAAGGTCAACGTCGATTCGCTCGAGCACCTCGCGGCCGAGCAGCTCGAGCTCAACGAAATCGGCGTCTGCGAGTTGGCTCTCGACCGCCCTATCGCGTTCGACCCCTACTCGCAGAACCGCGATACCGGGGGCTTCGTGCTGATCGACAAGGTCACGAACGCCACGGTCGGAGCCGGAATGCTCAACTTCGAGCTCCGGCGCTCGCGGACGCTCCGCTGGCAGGCCGTCGACGTGGACAAGGAGGCGCACGCTGAGCTCAAGAGCCAACGGCCCTGCATCCTGTGGCTAACCGGCCTGTCGGGAGCCGGCAAGTCCACGATCGCGAACCTGGTCGAGAAGAAGCTTCACAGGCTCGGCCACCACACCTACCTACTGGACGGTGACAACGTCCGCCGGGGGCTCAGCAAGGACCTGGGCTTCACCGACGCCGACCGGGTCGAGAACATTCGGCGCGTGGCCGAGGTGGGGGCACTGATGGTGGACGCGGGGCTGATCGTGCTGCTGTCGTTCATCTCGCCGTTTCGCTCGGAGCGCAGGATGGCACGGGAGCTCGTGGAGACAGGAGAGTTCATCGAGGTGTTCGTCGACGTGCCGATGGAAGTGGCCGAGGCCCGGGACTGCAAGCACCTGTACGAGAAGGCCCGGCGAGGAGAAATAAAGAACTTCACGGGAATCGACTCCGCGTATGAGAGACCGGAGGCGCCGGAAATCCATATCGACACCGCGCACGCGACTGCCGAGCAGGCCGCCGAGCAGATTCTGGGCGAGCTTCGGCGGCGCGGGATCATCCCCGGTTAGCCACCGCGGGGCGCGGTGGCATCATCGGACAGCTGATGACCGTCGACACGGTGTCATTGGAGCAGGTCGTCGCGGCGGCGCGCGCTGCCGGTGACGCAGTGCTCGATGAATATGAGCGCGGCGGCGTCGCGCGCAGCAAATCCGATGGCTCCCCCGTCTCCGAGGCCGACGAGCGCTCGCAGGAGATCATCCTCAGCCACCTGGCAGAGATCGCGCCGGAGACACCGGTTGTGGCCGAGGAGGGACCTCAGGCTTCGCTGGCGGCACCGCACGAGCGCTTCTGGCTCGTGGACCCGCTCGACGGCACCAAGGAGTTCCTGGACCGCACCGACGAGTTCACGGTCAATATCGCACTGATCGAGGATCGCGTGCCCGTGCTGGGAGTCGTGCTGGCCCCGGCGCGTGGGTTGCTATTCGCGGCGGCGCCGACGGTGGGCGCCAGCGTGGAGGACGGCGCCGGGCGCCGATCGATCGTCGCCCGGTCGATCCCGCCTGACGGCGCCACGTTGGTCTCGAGTCGTTCGCACGGCGACCGTGAGGCGCTCGATCGCTTCACCGGGGGCCGACGGGTCGCGCGAGCGACGGTGGCCGGTTCCTCGTTGAAGTTCTGTCTCCTCGCAGCGGGCGAGGCCGACCTGTATCCCCGCTTCGGCCGCACGATGGAGTGGGACACCGCTGCCGGGGACGCCATACTTCGCGCGGCCGGTGGTCGGGTCACGGATCTGGAAGATCGCCCGCTGACGTATGGCAAACCCGGCTTCGAAAACCCTCACTTCATCGCCTGGGGCCGGGGGTGAGATCGCGTGCCGCCCGCAACCCCGCGCCGTGTCAGGTGTTGCTTGCCTTCAGCAATCGAAAGGAGCGAAAGATGACGAAGCGACTCCGCAGGTTCGCCCTGTTCTCGGCGGTAGCGGCCGCCATCGCGCTGCCGGCGATCGCCGTGGCAGCCACCACAAGCACGGTGCTGACCACCCACAACGTGAAGCGGGGAGCCGTGGTCGCCAGCCCGGCCGGACTGACCCTGTACGGCTTCGTTGCCGATAAGAACGGCAAGCCGACTTGCTACAACGGCTGCGCCGTCGCCTGGCCGCCGCTGCTCGCCATCAACGGCAAGGTCGCGGTCAAGTCCGGTTCCGGGCTGAACTCGAAGCTCGTCGGCAGGGTCAAGCGCACCAACGGCCAGTACCAGGTCACCTATGGCGGAGTGCGGGTTACCTCAAGCCGGTCACGCTGGTAGGCGGTTACTAGTCCATTTTGGCTCTCGTCCGGGCGGCGTCTCGCCGCCCGGACGGGGGTGCTGGGCTCGCTGCCTCGGTCGGCGCGCGCCGGCGCCTGTCCGAGCGTGCTCCAGAGCACAACCATGCGGATATAGCCATCGGATGTGCTCGCAGGCACGCCATGCGGGACGCAGTGCACGAACCGGCGGTTTCCGAGGTACTTTGTGCTCTTGGGCACGCTGGGCCCCGGCGCCGAGTCAGAACTCAGCACTCACTCTGCGGATGTGGCGCTCACTCCGCCTCATCGCGGACCAGCGGCACGAATCTGACCCCCTCGAGCGTTGAGTGCCGGAATCCCTCTGGGGTCCGCCGCGTCAACACCAGGCGCTGGCTTGCCTCTCCCACCGGCGCGACCAATCTTCCTCCCGGTCCAAGCTGGCGCTCGAGGGCGGCCGGCAGCTGAGCCCCCGTCGCGGCGGCCACGTTGATGGCGTCGAAGGGGGCCCGATCCGGCAGACCCTCCCAGCCGTCGCCGACGAAGAAGCTGACGTTATCGAGCCCTAGCCCGCGGATTGTGCGCTCGGCGATCGCGCTCAGCTCCTCGTGACGCTCGATCGTGAACACCTCCTTTGCCAGCAACGCCAACAGGGCTGCGTGATATCCGGAACCGGTTCCCACATCGAGGGCCCGGTCGGTGGGATGCAGCTCGAGCAGCTCGAGCATCCTCGCCACCACCAGCGGCTGCGAGATCGTCTGCCCACAGGCGATCGGTAACGCCACGTTCGCGTATGCCCGCCGCCGCTCGGAGTCGGGCACAAAGCGCTCGCGGGGGATCGACGCCATGGCGGCCAGGACCCGGTCGTCGGCGACAGCGGGGCGGAGCTCGTGCGCGAGCTCGGCTGCCGGGCTCAGCCCGCTCCCGGAGTCACCCACTCCGCTGGAGCTCGAGTCGCTTGAGCTCGCTTCCGAAGCGTCGCTCCAGCGCCTCGCTCATCGCCACCTGAAACAGAGACCCGACCGCCGCTGAGCCAAGCGGACGTAGCCGCTGGACCGCCTGAAGCAGCTTGTCTATTCCCTTCTCGTGCTCCCCAGCCTGGTCGAACGGCTTCCACACGTAGTCGACGAACAGTCTCAGACACGTAGTGGCGACCTGGTCCAGCTGCTTGCGCAGCTCGGCCGCGACCATCACCAGGTCCTCGGCCGGCACGCCCAGGTCGGCGAACACCTCGCCTCCTTTGAATGCCAGGGGCGTCATTTCCTCGACCTCGCCATTTCCGACAAGGCGCAGGAAGCCGAGCTCCTCGAGGGTCGTGCGCACCTCGCGAGAGCGGGTGCGGAAGCGTCGCTCGAGCTCTTCGGTTGACACCAAGCGGGGCTCCTCGGGTCCAAACGGCTCGTGCAGCACCTCGGCGAGCCGCGCGAGGCTGTCGGTCGAATCGCCCGCAATGCGCAGCAGCCGCTGGATCAGGGCAAGGCTGAAACCGTCTGCCTGAAGCTTCTGGATCAGCCCGACCCGCGCGACGTGCTCGGTTCCGTAGTAGCCGGTCCGGCCTCGGAGGGTAGGGGGCGCGAGGAGCCCTCGCGACTGATGCGCTCGGATGTTGCGGGCGCTCATCCCTGTCCGTTGTGCGACCTGGTCGATCGTCAGCTCCGCGCCGGCGTCACCCATCGCCCGGATCCTACAAGCGGCCTTAATACTTGTGGGGTTTCCATGTCACATAGGCGGGTGGGACGCTCACAGAACGCCGCGTTCGAGCAGCTCCCTGATATGCGCGAGAAAGCCCGCGGCCTCGGCGCCGTACAGGATCCGGTGGTCGCAGGCGAGCGTCAAGGTCATGACTTCGCCGGGCAGGACGGCTGCGTCGCGGACCACGGGCGCGTGCCTGATCTCGCCGGCGGCCAGCGCCGCGGCCTGCGGAGCCGAGAGGATCGGGCTGGCACGACTGACGCCGTATCTCCCGAGATCGATGAGGGTGACCGTGGCGCCGGAACGCTCGGGACTGGTCAGCTCCGACGCGCGGCCCTGCAGCTCATCGATCTCGGACGCGAGCTGCGATAAGCCCTTGCGGTCGGCGTCGAACACGGTCGCTGTCAGCTGTCCGTCGACCTGCGGCATGGCCACGCCGACGTTGACCCGCGAGTAGAGCTCGAACCGGCCGTCTCGATATGCGGCGTTCGCACGGGGATGCTCGCGCAGGACCAGGGCTATGGCCCGGACCAGGATCGCTGTCGAAGGCGCCGGTAGCCCGATGCAAGCGCCCATGTCCACTTCGACCGAGAGCTCGTGGTCCGGCACGGTAGCCCGTGCTTCGGCGGCGCGCCGCGCGACTGTCCGCTCGGCCTGGGTCGGCTCAACGATCTGGACCGTTCCTTTGACCCCGGGAGAGGGAGGCTCGGTCACTCCAGCCCCCATGCGCGCTTGAACTCCTCGACTTCGAACGACACGAGCTCTTCCCGGAGTTTCCTGAGGAGCCTCGCCGCCTCCTTGGCCGGCAGCTCCCAAAAGAGCACCACCTCGCCGTCGGCGACCGACACCACCTCGACCCGGTCGAGTCGGGTCGGGTCGGCCAGGAAAGTCGGTTCCCGGCCGTCTCGGGTCACTATCAGCTCGAACGCGCGGTTGGCCTTCATCGCTCCAGCATCGTCGATTGCAGCGCGACCGCGGCATCGTCCAGCCCCGCGTCGCCGGTGAACACGTTCTCTCCCACCTGCACCGCCGGCAGCGACCGGACCCCGGCGGTTCGGGCCCGGACCGTGGCATGCTCGAGCGCATGCGCCACGGAGCGCAGCTCGAGACCCTTGAGCATCGCCGTTGGATGCAGCTCACACGCGGCCGCCGCGATCAGCACGGTGTCCCGCTCTGACAGATCGCGACCGGCCGCGAACGCCTGACGAAAGGCCGCCAGCGAGAAGGCGACCGCCCGGCCCACAAGCTTGGCGTACGTGGCGGCCAGCATCGCCACTCTGGTGTCGACCGGCCCGCGCGACGGCCAGCGCACCGGCTGCAAGCCGCGTTCGGCGGCCAGCCGCTCAATCAGCTCACGGTCGACCCGATTCTCGGCCACGCCCAGATCGACCGCCAGCACGGGCTCCCACTCGGGTACCAGCGACAGCGCCGTCGACACGCGCTCGGCGGCCAGATAGCACTCGGGATTGCCGAGGTCGTAATAGAAGACGGGCTGCGGTCCCGACGCCACGGGCCACTAGCCGTGGATCAGCCAGCCGTCGGCGGCGCGGGCGGCCTCCATGATCGCCTCTGACAGTGTCGGGTGTCCGTGGATGGTCCGTGCCAGTTCGGGATAGCCGCCCTCGAGCACGCGGGCGTTGACCAGCTCCTGGATCAACTCGGTCGCCTTGGAGCCCACGATGTGGCCGCCGAGGAGCTCGCCGTAGCGCTTCTCGCCGACGATCTTGATCATGCCCGTCCGATCCCCGTATACGGTCCCGGCCCCCACCGCTCCGTACTGAACCTTCCCGACGGTGACATCGTGGCCCTGCTCCTTTGCCTGGGCCTCCGTCAGCCCGAAGCTGGCCACGTTGGGAGTACAGAACGTAGCCCTGGGGATGTCGATGTAGTCGATCGGATGCGTCTCGAGCCCGGCCGCATCCTCAACCGCGATAACCCCCTCGTCTGAGGCCTTGTGCGCCAGCGCCGGGCCGTGGACAAGATCGCCGATGGCGTAGATCCCGTCGACGTTCGTCCGCTGGGCCCCGTCGAC
>VAWT01000226.1 GCA_005883415.1 Actinomycetota bacterium
AGCGCGGAATCACGCGTTCACTGGATCTTCAGCTGCCGGATGGCGGAGTCGGCATGCGTCGTCCCCCCCGACCACGTCAGCGAAGTCGTGACCCGTACCGTGACCGACTTGCCGCGGCGAAGCACTGCCGCGGCCAGCCCCGGCACCCGGCCGCTGACGAGCCTCGTCTGATTGCCTTGGATCGTGACGTACGCGAACAGGACCCGCAACTGACCTGCGGGACCTCCACTAGTGGTGCGGAAACTTCCTTTTGTCACGACCAGCACCGTTCCGGTGCAGCTGTTGCCGGGGAACGCGAGGCAGTTGATCGGAATGGTGGCCTTCCCCGACCGGCCGACCGACACCAGGAGGCCGATCGTGGTCGGAGCCGTCACGATTGAAAACGTATGTGGCGCGGTGAGCGTAGTGTGGCCGGCGTCGTCAGTCTGCACGACCCGCGCCGTATAGGTCCCGTTGGCGAGGCGTCCCTTCGGCCAAGTCCCGGACCACGTCGGGCCACGGACTGGGATGCGAAGCTTGCCGATCACCCGCCCTTTCGCCCGCTTCCCGCGCCACAGCTCGACGACGACCGACGGCGTGTCTCCGACTACCGTCCCCGCCTGACCGAAGAACCTCACGTCTGCGCGTAAGTCCCATCCGCCCTTAGCCGGATAGGCGAGTGTCGTGGCAGGCCCGTGGGCCTTGATCCGGAACGTCATCGGGCTGCTGAATCCGCGCGTGTTACCAGCGGCCTGTCCCGCGACAGCCGTATAGCGGCCATCGGCGAGCGGGGGGGAGGCGCGCACCGAGAAGGTCCCGTCTGAATTGACCGAGCCCTGATATTGCTGCACTCGAGCACCGGTTGCGCTGGATCCCGAGAAGACGTTGATCTGCACCGATCTGGTGTCGATTCCGCGCGTGCCCGCCCTGCCGGTGAATGTGGGCGACGACGAAAGGAGGGGCGTCGAGCCGAGCGAGTTGAGCGTTATCCCGGGACCGGTGATTGCGAGGTTAAAAGTGACGGGGGCGCTGAAGTTCGTCTGCCCGGCTGGGTCGTCCTGCGAGGCCTGGACGGTGTACTGGCCGTTTGAGAGCTGGCTTGAGGGCACGACCGAGTAGGAGCCGCCCGGGCCGACTGAAGCGTTCTGAGTCTGAACCAGAGAGCCCGATGTCGAGGAACCGGAGTAGAGCCTCACGGCCACCGTTTGTGATGCGTCGAACGCGGCGCTCGCCACCCCCGAGAACTCGGGCACGCCGTTGGTGAACGTCGAGCCGCTCGAGGGGTTGGTGACGGACACGTTCGGGGTGCCTGCGCCGATACCCATAGTGACATCTGCCATGCAGCCCACGCCGCCATTCAGCGTCAAGAAGATGCCGCCACCAGGGTTGAGCGTGTCTGACGACGACAACGACCCTCCTGTCGCCTGCCCACTCGCCAAGGTACGACCACTGCTATCGGTCAGAGCCCAACTGACGCAAACACCGTTCAGCGCGATTGAGCCGCTGATCGAAAGTGCCTGTGGCTGGCCGAATGGGTCGTGCCATGCCAGCATGGGCGACTGACCGACGTCCGCTTGCATCACGAGGTTGGTCCCGTCTGAGGAGATGGAGCCGCCGCTCCCGAGGTTGTACTGCCAAGACGGCTGGCCGTATTTCTGCTCCGGGTTCGCTCCGGTGAAGTCCCCCGGCTGGCTCCAGCTGTAGCTGCCGGCCAACGCAGCCCCGGGCGCGCACAGCGCGACCAGCGCCACTGCGCCCACGAGCGAAGCGATCCATCGGGTGCGGCCCACCGATTTAGAGCGTACCCTGGTCGGTCGCTTAATGAGGCACGCTGCGGCGGTCAGGCGGCAGGCGTCTGGGCCCTCTCCGCTTCGGGATGCATCTCGGCCTTCTCCGCGTCAGGGTCCGCGACCCGGCCGCGGATGAGATCGGCCGCCCGCTCGGCGATCATGATGGTCGGAGCGTTCGTGTTGCCCCGGATGGGAGTCGGCATCACGGAGGCGTCGACCACCCGCAGCGACTCGAGCCCCAGGACACGCAACTCGGAATCTACGACTGCCCCCATCGCACAGGTCCCGACTGGGTGGTAGAGCGTGGTGGCGTTGCGCTCGATGTGGGCCATCAGGCTCGCGTCGTCGTCACCCGCCGGGGCCCCGTACGGCCCGCTCGTGACCGACCGCAGCGCCGGCTGCTCGGCGATTTCAAGACACGCTCTGAGTCCGGCCAGCATCGTCGCTCGATCCTCCTCCGACATCAGGTAGTTGTTGAGGATCCGCGGCTTTGCCGTCGGAAGGCGAGCTCGCAGCTTCACGGACCCGGTGCTGATCGGACGCAGCGGGCAGGCCGACAACGCCCACCCGTCCTCGAGGATCTCTCCGGCCCCGGCCTCGGGGAACAGGATCGGGATCAGATGAAGCTGGATGTCGGGAGCCTCGAGGCCGTCATTGGTGCGGACGAAACCGCCCGCCTCCGCGAAGTTCGACGTCAGCGGCCCGCGCCCCTCGCCCTCCAGCAACGCCAGGTTCTGCGGGTCTTCGGCCGTCAGCAGCGACGGCTCGCCGGTCCGGTAGGTGATCCAGGCCGCCAGGTGATCCTGAAGGCCACGGCCAACCGGCAGGTCGTGCACCGGCGGGATCCCCACGAGCTCGAGCTCCGGCGCCGGGCCGATGCCACTCAGCAGCAGGATCTGTGGACTCTGATAGGAGCCGGCGCTCAAAATCACTTCGCGATCGGCCCCGATCTCCCTCAGCTCGTTCCGTTCATCGACCTCGACTCCGACGGCGCGGTCGCCGTCCAGCAGAACCCGGGTGACATGTGCGTCGGTCAGCACGGTCAGGTTGCGCCGCTCCATTGACGGATACAGATAAGCCACCGCAGCCGAGCAGCGCAGCCCGTCCCGCTGGGTGACCTGGTACCAGCCGACGCCATCCTGCTCGGGTCCGTTGAAGTCCTCGTTCAGCGGGATGCCGGCCTCGACGGCTGCCTCGATGAATGCTTCACAGGTCCGGTAGCGGGAGCGGTTCTCGCTGACCCGCAACGGGCCACCCGCTCCGTGCAGTTCGCTCGCGCCGCGCTCGTTGTCCTCCGCCCTGACGAAGTAGGGGAGCACCTCGTTCCAGCCCCACCCGTCGAAGCCCAGCGCCGCCCAACCGTCGTAATCCAACCGGTTTCCGCGGATGTAGACCATCGCGTTGGTCGAGGAGGAGCCGCCCAGCGTCCGCCCGCGCGGGAGGTGGCGCTGGTGAAAGCCCAGCCCCGGCTCGGGATCCGACATGAACGCCCAGTCGTACTTGCTCTGACCGAGCGCGAGACAGCCCGCGGGGAGATGGACCTCGTCTGCGGCGTCCGGAGGGCCGGCCTCGAGTAGGCAAACGCGGACGGCGGGGTCCTCGGACAGACGGGCGGCGATTACGCATCCCGCGGAGCCCGCACCGACGATCACATAGTCGTACTCGCCCATCTCGCCCTCCCTCGTCGCCACCGTTGGTCCGCCATTCTCGACGGGCACGCCCCCGGGGTCAAGCGGCTATCCGTAACTCAAGCTCGGGAAGTTCCGATCGCTGCCGCGTCCCTGAAGAGTCATGTCAAGCACGTTCCAGATTGGCCAGATGGAGTCGACGTCACCCGATCGGCGCCAGCGCCCTCAGGCGTTTGCGAGCGCCGGAGCGCGAATCAGGTCAGCGATCCCGTAGCCATCTCCCGCCGCCGCGGGCAGCGTCGGGCGCCAGGTTCGATCGATCGCCCGATAGCTCTCGGGATCTGCGTCGATGATCCCCACCACGACCTCGCCCACGATCGTTCCCCCGACCTGGCCGAGCCGACTGCCCTCCTGCCGGACATCGGCTTCGCGCAGGACGTAGTACCAAAGTGGCGTCTCCGCGTCCCAGCCGTGTCGAACCAGCCCGACCTGCTCGGCAGTCAGCAGTTCGACGCCCAGCGCCCGGGCGACCACTTCGCCCGACGGCAGCCCCGTGGCCTGGCCACGCTGGAGATCGCGGACGGCGAGCGAGTGGTAGGCGTCCTCGTCGACGCTTCCCGTGATCGCCACCGGCAGGTTGATCAGGGACGCCGGTAGCCGCCCGTCGATCCGCTTGGCCCGTTGGGCTGGCTGCTCGTCCGGCGTGTCAAACAGCATCGACCAGCTGACGACGCGCTCCGGTAGCACGGGCTCGAACCCGATCAGGTCGGGGA
>VAWT01000227.1 GCA_005883415.1 Actinomycetota bacterium
CGTCACGAAGTCACCAAGCTCCTCGAGCAGCTTGATGCCGCTCCGCAGGTCGCGCTTGCTCTCGTCGATCCTGCCCTCGTGCGCCCGCGAGGCTGCGAGCACAGAGAATACGACCGCCAGCAGCGGATCTGAGCTCAGATGCCACTCGTCGACCACCATCGCTGCGCGGTCGGTGAGATCCGCGGCCAATGGCCAGTCTTCCCGCTCGATCGCGATCATCGCTCGTTGGGCGAGGCATAGCGCGCTCAAAACCGGTGCGCGGTTCGCCGCCAGCCGGATGCCTTCGTCGAGCAAGAGCTCGGCGGCAGCGCGATCCCCTTGGAGGTGCCTGGCAACGCCAGCCAGCAGCGCGCTCAGCGAAGCCGACAGCGTCAACGGCGGGTGATCAGCGATCACGCCATCGCCGAAGTTGCTCAGCCAGCCACGGACGAGGCCGTCCCTGCCTTGGGTCAGATGATCCAGGATGTGCGGCCATAGGAGCTCGCCGGTCAGCTGGGCGTCACGGGCGGCGGCGGCCTGATCGGTCGCTCGCCGCGTGTCACCTCGGCCGGAGTACCAGCCGGAAGCGCGCAACCTGAGGGAGAGCTCGAGCTCGGGCTCGATTCTCTCGAGCCGTGCTCGGAGCGCCTCTCGCATCAACCTGTGCCAGCGGTACCGGTGATGCGCAGGATCGACGGGGGTGAGCAACGGCGTGAGCCTCGACAAGCGTTCGAGTAGGACCGCCGAGCCCTGCTGGTCAAGCACGCTGTCGCAGCTCATCCCTGATAGCTCATCCAGCACGGACGTCCGGACGGAGAAGCTGATCAGCTCGGCCGGCAGAGGAGCTAGAACCTCGTCCCACAAATACTCAAACAGAAGATGGTGATCGCCGCCGAAGCCGGCTAGCGCCTCAGGTTCCTCACG
The DNA here is from genome assembly GCA_005883415.1 of Actinomycetota bacterium. Lineage (GTDB taxonomy): Bacteria > Actinomycetota > Thermoleophilia > Solirubrobacterales > Solirubrobacteraceae > Palsa-465. Next base: position 904 of record VAWT01000227.1, read on the forward strand.
CGCTGCCAGCGCCGCGAGGTAAAGGGCCGCCGGCCAGCCCTCGGCCCGTGAAACGAGGACGTGAAGTTCCTCGGACGTAAGCTCGACTCCCGCCTGGCGGAGCAGCGCTGCGGCTTCGCTCGCGCTCATCGCAAGCTGCTGCATCCGGATCTCAGTGAGGAGGCGGTGTGCGCGCAGACGGCCCACCGGAAGCGGCGGCTCGGTCCTTGACGCCAGCGCCAGCGTCGACCCTTCCGGGAGCTCTTCCAGGGCGGCTTGACCGATATCGCGCAACGCTCCAGACGCAAGGTGCGCATCGTCGAGGACCGCCACGAAGCTGGAGTGCCTTGCTCGCAGCTTGCGAACGAGCTGAGGCAGGCGTTCGGCGGCGGCGGGGGGCGCAGGCCGCAGAGTTGCCGAGGCAGTCCGCCGGTCGGCTTGTCCCAGGGCGAGCCAGGCGAACGGCCGCTCGTCGCGCTCCGCCCACTCCGCGAGCAGCGTCGACTTGCCGTAACCCGGGGGGGCGACGATCAAGGCAAGCGCCGATTCCCGAGCCTCGGCCAGGCGCTGCGAGAGCGCCGGCCGACGCAGGATCGCGCTCGGCGACGCCAGGTCATCCCCGGCCACAGCGAGGTGGGGATTCGGTTTCACGCCGTTCTGCCCCGATCTGTGCACACGACGCGGGAGCACGGCTGCTTGTCCTGGTGGCATGGGCTTCCCTGGTTGCAGTGCGGTATCTAGGTCCCGCCCCAAGTTCTCCCCCACCCGGGCGCAAACGGCAAGGGCGTCCGCCCCCCATTCTTTGCGCAAGCCGACACCACCGTCGATGGTCGCGCAACGCCCCGGCGGTCGTTCTGAGACGAACGTGGTTGCCGATCACGGCAGCCGCATCGTGCTCTCGACGATCGCGATGATCTTCCTGCCGGCCGTGTGAGTCATCACCCTGTTCGGGGGATGCGGGCCACCGCTCACCGCCTAGGCTGGCCGTCGTGGACGAAGTTGAGCGTCTCTTGCGGCACCTGGCGCTGAACGACGAGGAATCGATCGGGCAGGTACTGATGATCGGTGCGATTCGCGAGCCGCCATCCGCACTCGATCAAAAGGTCGACGTCCTCGTCCGCCTGGGAGCGTTGCTCGCTCTCGGTGCGGCGACGGCTTCGCTCCGAGCCGCAGTCGAGCGTGCGCTTCAAGCCGGCGCCAGCGAGTCCGAGATCGTCGACGTGCTCGTCTCCGTCGGTCCCGCGGTCGGGCTCGCGCGCCTCGTCGCAGCGGCACCCAGGCTGGCGACGGCCCTCGGCTACGAGATGGACGCTGACGACTGAGGCCCCACCCGCGGGGCGCGACTGCGGGTCACCGCCAGCTTCCCCCGAGGCCCGCCGCCGCCGCGTCCCGGCGCCGGGTTCTGCCCAGGTTCGCGACGATCACGGAGACGATCGTGACCAGGTAGATCTGGCCGAAGAGGGCTTCCGACACAGAAAGGGTGTGACCGAGGTTGCTGGCTGCGGTGAAGTCCCCGTAGCCGACGGTAGTCAGGGTGGCGAAGCTGAAGTACAGGCAGCGAGCGGTCGTCGCCTGGGCGCTCTGCGCGAAGAACGTTCCGTCGATCCGGCCGATTGCGCCATACAGGAAGGCGAAGAACAGGCCCAGCAACAGGTACAGGCAGAGCACGCCAAACACCGCCTCGATCGTCACTTGGTTGCGGGCCCGCAGCGTGCGCACGATCCCCAGGACAACCGACGGCGGGGTCAACGTCACGAGCAGCAGATTCGCGACTCTCGCGGCGGATCCATCGGCGTTGCCGGCCACAGCCTCGACCAAGCTGAGAACGACGAGAAGCAGGGCGATGAAGCCGACGGGACGGATGACCCGTGGTCTCACCTCGGCCACCCACAGCGCCAATAGGAGCGTGGTCGCCAGCAGTGCGGCGGCCACGGCCTGCTCCCAGGGGCCGGGGGTGCTCACGCCCTCCAATACGAATACCGCGACAATCGCGAGCAGCAGCAATCCGAAGCGCTTTCGCCGCTCGGCACTCGCCGAGCGGAGCTGCTCACCACTGGGACCGACGGCGACGGTCTCATGACCGTGAGCTGTCATGAGCCGCGCCTCATCGTCGCGCCGCCGTCAGCGAGCGCCGGTGGCGCTCATCCTCCGAGGATCTGCTCCTTCGCTTTGCTCCATGGTCGAACCTCCGCCCCGTTTGATTTCGGGCGTTCGCCCCCGGAAAGGGTGCGCGGCTCGGGGCGAAACGCATCACCCGTTGTGGGTGACGGCCTCAAGCACCAGAGGCCCGGAGCGGGGTTACCTCATCGCGAGTCACGTAACCGAGTGGTGTGTGCCGGTCCTTCGGTAGAGGGCGTCCGCCCTTGCCTCCAGTGCGTCAAGCGACGACAATTCGACTTCAGCACGAACCCCAACGCTTCATCGGAAGCGCTAACTTTTGGATGGGTG
>VAWT01000228.1 GCA_005883415.1 Actinomycetota bacterium
TGCCGTACGCCGTTTACGTAAACGTCGAAAGGCGCGCGGACCCCAGCTGGAAGCTTCACTCTCCAGTAGCGCATCAGTCCCGCGGCGGCGTCACGCTTCGAAGCGCAACGTCTGGAGGGGGTGCGCCGAGGTCGCTGGCGAGCAGCGAGAGAATCACCATGTCCTGGCGGCCTTTACCGCGGCGGGCGTGGTGGCGGAGCACGCCCTCGCGGACGAATCCCGCGGTCGCTGCCGCGCGCAGCAGCGGCTCGTTGTCTGGCTCGGCCAGCAGCTCGAGGCGGGCCAAGCGGCAGCGCTCGAACAGCCAGCCCGCGGCCAGCCGCAGCGCCGCCCGCGCCAGACCCTTTCCGCGCTCTTGGGGGATCACCCACACGCTGAGCTCGGCCCGCGCGTTCTCCCAATCTATGTTGTGAACCACGATCCCGCCACGAAACTCGTCAGATGAATGCTCGAGGATCGTCAGTCGGGCCCGGACGCCGCTCCGACGCTCGCTGGCCGCTTCCTCCATCTGGCGTCCCAGCTCGGCCCCGCTCGGCGGTCGATCGAGGCCGAGCCGAACGTACAGTTGCGGGTCATCCTGATGCGCGATCAGAATCTCCGGAATATCGCGCTCGGCGGCGTCGCGCAACGCCACGCCCCAATCGGCGATGGGGTCCTCGAGCAACGGCAGCGACGGCATGTCGGGGGTGCACCGTACCCTGTCCGGCGCCATGGAGATCGAATACAGCGTCCGCCGCTCGCAGCGCGCGCGTCGCGTGCGGGTAACGGTCGATCCAGCCCGCGGCGTGGAGGTCGTGCTGCCCCGGCGGGCGGCCCAACGGGAAGCAGCCGCCGCCATCAGCGAGCTCCGGCCTTGGATCGAGCGCCGGGTGGCGGAGCTCGAGCGGGCGCAGGCCGCTGTGGCTGCGCGAGGAAACACCGTCCCATTCCTGGGGGAGTCGCTGCGGCTGATCGGGCAGACGGGGCGCGTGCGCGTGCGCAGACGAGGCAACGAGCTGTTCGCGCCGGCCGCCGCCGATGAGCGCACCAGAGCGCTCGAGCGTTGGTATAGGAGCGCCGCCCGCCAGGAGATCGTGTCGCGACTTGACCGGGCGTGCGCCCTAGCGGGCACGGACTACTCCGGGCTGACGATTCGGGGCCAACGCACACGCTGGGCGAGCTGCTCGCCCACCGGCGCGATGAGCTTCAACTGGCGGCTGATGCTCGCGCCTGCGGCGGTGCTGGACTACGTCGTCTGGCACGAGGTGTGCCACCTGGAGGTGATGGACCACTCCCCCCGCTTCTGGGCCCTTCTGGCCAGGCGGTGTCCCGATTACCGCAAGCAGGCCCGCTGGCTGAAGCGCCACGGCGCCACGCTCAATCTGTAGGCCCTACCTCAGCCGATACGGATTCTCGCCCTCGGAGGCCACGAACTGGGTCCAGGTCTGGGTTCCCTCGGCGTGCTCGGGGCATGTGTTGCGCCCCTCGCGGAAGGCACGGGCCGTGCTCCAGGGCGCCGGCACGCGCGCGAGCCTGCGCGGCCGGCCGCGCTCGGTCCGCCAGAGCTCGGCCATCTGCCCCAGTGTCAGTACCTCGGGGCCGCCGAAGTCGACGATCTCCCGCCGGGGGTCGCCGTGGGTCATCTCACCGATCCGTGCGGCGACCTCATCAGCGGCCACAGTCTGGAAACGGAAATCGAGGGGCAGCGGGGCGACCGGGAGCCGTTCGGCGGCCCGCATGAGCCAGCCGATCAGCTCGTGGAACTGGGTGGCCCGCAGGATCGTGTACGGCACCGCGCTAGAGGCGATGCTCTGCTCACAGGCGAGCTTGTGCCGGTAGTAGGCATACGGGATCGAGTCGATCCCGACGATCGATACGTACAGCAAGTGCTGGGCATCCTTTGCGGCTTTGAGCAGGTGCTCGGTCTGACGAAGATCTGCCCGGCCGAAGCGGCGCGTGTCCGAGGCAGCGTGTACCACCAGCTCGGCCCCTCGCGCGGCGTCGGCCACGCCCGCCCCGGTGTTCAGGTCGCCCACGTGTGTGCCCGCACCCCAGCGGCGCGAGAGCACGCGCACCTCGTCGCCTCGCTCTTGCAAGCGGGTCACCACGTGCCTTCCGAGCGCGCCAGTTCCGCCGGTGACAAAGACAGTGCTCATAACGAGGGTTCTAACGCGCGGCGGAGCGCGGCGTAGGGTGTCTCTCCCCGCCGCGGCTCGATCAGATCTCGCCTGACGCGTCCCCGAAAGGCTTCGACAGACCCGTCGCCGCGGATGTCGACGCCCGCGCGGACGCTCGGCATCAGCCGCTCCGGTCCCGCCAGCTCGATGCGGGCGAATACTTGCTGGGCCGCCTCATAGCGCTTGTACTGCACGTCCAACGGCCGATTTGGCGCCGCTGTGGCCAGCTCGCGGGCACGTGACTCGAGCGCGTCGAGCGCGGATCCGGCGTCATCGAAGCGCACCCGCTGCACGCGCGGCCCCTCCCGCACTGTCAGCTTCCATGGCACCCCGCGATGATCTCAGGACGGGTCCGACTAAACGAGCGCGCTATGCGGCGAGGTCGACCTCGAACTCGTCCACGGGGCCAAAGTGGCGCTCCCTGGCCAAGCGTCCGGCCAGACGTCGCACGAGCTTGCGTACCGCGACGTTCTCGGCGAGCGCGGAGGCGCGGAAGTGCCGGATCCCGCGTGTGATTGCCGCGTCGGCCAGGAGCTCCAGCAGCTCGCTTCCCAGCCCCTCGCCCTGATAGGGGTCGCCGACCACGATCGCGAAATCGGCCGCCTCCGGGTCGTCAGCCGCGCGGACGAATCGCGCGACCGCGATGATCCAATCCGGGCTGCTGGTCGTCGCCGCCACGAGCGCGTAGTGGTTCGTGCCGTCAACCTCGACCAGGTAGCGCACGTCCGCATCGGTAAGCCTCGGCTTCAGGGCCAGAAACCGCTGGTACTGGCTCTGGGCTGACAGGGCCCGGTAGCCCATTCTCAACCGTTGTCCGTCATCGGGGCGGATGGGCCGAATGACGATTTCTCTGCCGCTTCTCAGCGTGACCGTTTCCACACGCCGAGCTTAGGACGGGTAAGCACCGCCCTCCGTGCCGCGCGTCACATTGCAATCCGCCCTACCGCGCGGGTGGGCGCGATGCTGCGCTAAGACCGCTCTCCGACCGGAACGTACTCCCGGCCGCGCTCGCCGGTATAGATCTGGCGTGGCCGGGCGATCTTCTGCTCCTTGTCGTCGATCATCTCGAGCCACTGGGCGATCCAGCCGCTCGTGCGCCCGATCGCGAACAGGACGGGGAACATCTCGACCGGCATGCCCAGCGCCTCGTAGATGATCCCTGAGTAGAAGTCGACGTTCGGATACAGCTTGCGGTCGATGAAGTAGTCGTCCTCCAGCGCGATCTTTTCGAGGTCGATCGCGATGTCGAGCAACGGGTTGGTTCCCGTCACCTCGAAGACCTCATACGCGTGCTTGCGGATGATCTTTGCCCGCGGGTCGTAGTTCTTGTACACGCGGTGGCCGAAGCCCATCAGCTTCTCGTCTCCCTGTTTGACCCCCTTGATGAAGTCAGGGATGTTCTCCTTGGTCTCGATCCGCCGCAGCATCTTCAGCACCTGCTCGTTGGCACCGCCATGCAGCGGCCCGTAGAGCGCAGCCACCCCGGCGGCAACCGCCGAGTAGGGATCAACCTGGGAGGACCCGACGCTCCGGACGGCGCTGGTCGAGCAATTCTGCTCGTGGTCGGCATGGAGGATGAACAGGATGTCCAGCGCGCGCTCGAGCCGTGGGTCAGGTTCGTACTTGAGCTCTGCCACCTTGTAGATCATCGACAGGAAGTTGCCCGGGTAGCTGAGGTCGTTGTCCGGATAGACATAGGGCATCCCGCGGTTGTGGCGGTAGGAGAACGCCGCCAGCGTCGGCATCTTGGCGATCAGCCGGATGATCTGGAGGTAGCGAATGTCCTCGTCCTTGATCGCGGCGGCCTCCGGATAGAAGGTCGAGAGAGCGCCCACTGACGCGAGCAGTATCCCCATCGGGTGTGCGTCGTAGCGGAACCCCTGCATGAACTCTTTGACGTTCTCGTGCACGAACGTGTGGATCGTGATCTCGTGCACCCACTCGTCCAGCTCCTTCTGGCTCGGCAGATTGCCGTGGACGAGCAGGTAGGCGACTTCCAGATACGTGGACTCCTCGGCCAGCTGATCGATCTCGTGGACCTTGATCTTGCGCAGCTCGGTGGCGCGGATCGTCTCGTCTTCGATCGGAATCTCGTACTGCTTGCCGGTGCGGTTGTCCGTAACCGTCAGCGTGTCGTTCGCCGTGGCTGCGCCGGCGCCGTCCGTCTGCTTGGTCTCGGTGGTCATGGCACTCCTCTCGCGGGTTCCCTGGGCGGTGTCTCCGGCTCGGGAGCCCGAGCGGACGAAAGACCGCTACATCACTGTAATACCACGTGGCGCCCAGCAGGAATCGAGCTAGTGGTGGTCTTCGTAATTACGCCGACACCGAGGCCCTACTTGATGTAGACGGCGGTGCCCATCGCCACCACGGCCAGCACAAAGCTCAGCCCAATCACCCCTCGCTGGCCCCTGACTCCACCGGGAAACGTCGGCTTGCGAAGACCGACGAATGCGAGCACGACGGCCCAGAGGACGAAAACACCACCACCGATGTACCACGGGATCTTCGATGGTTCCGAGGCGGCAAGCAGCGTCTGCAGCATCGTGGGCGAAACCTACCTGATCTTCGTCCGCCCGCGGTCGCTTGGCTCCGCGCCGAGACCCGGATAGCGGCTCTCGGTCGCGGCTTCCTGGCCCTGGTAGTGGCTCCCGAGCTCAGGGCTCCCATACGGCCGCCGAGCAGGCCGGTCGAGGGCCATGAACGACAGCTGCGCGATCGGCAGGCCCGGATAGAGCTTGATGGGTACCCGCGTCAGGTTGTTGAGCTCGAGCGTCAGCGTTCCCTTCCACCCCGGGTCGCAGAACCCGGCGGTGGCATGAACGATCAGTCCCAGACGACCCAAACTGCTCTTGCCCTCTATGCGAGCCACGATGTCGTCCGGCAGCTCGACCCACTCGAGCGTCCGGCCGAGGCAAAACTCGCCAGGGTGGATCACGAACGACTCCTCGTGAGGGACGACGACCTCCTCGGTCAGTCCCGCTGGCGGGTTGCGCAGATCGATCGCCGATGCTCGGTGATTGTGGAACACCCGGAACGAGTCGCCCAAGCGCAGATCGACGCTCGCGGGCTGAACGAGCCGCGAGTCCCACGGATCGATCCGGATCCTCCCCTCCTGAACGAGATCGAGGATCGTGCCGTCAGACAGAACCGAAACAGGTGCCTGCGCCATGGCGGCTAGTCTGCCAGCGCGGCCCGATCCCTTCAGCCGTCCCGGTGCACCTAGTGATCGACCGTCCGGGCCTTGGCCCGGACGCTACGGACCCGAGACGGCGGCACTGGCGGCAGACCACCATGGGGGCCACGACGCGGATGACGGGGAAACGGCCGCGGGCGGTGGGAGTGCTCGCGCTTGATGCCGCCGTCGTCATCGGAGGCCGAGGGCGGCTCTTCTGGCTTCTGCCGGATCGCCCACCAGACGAGGATGATCAGCGCGATCAATGGGATCTTGATCGCGAACATCAACCACAGGAATCCCCAGGTCACGCGCGCGATCCTACCCCTTGTACCGCAGATTTCAACGGAAACCGTCGTCCAGCCGTCAATCCCGTAGCGCTATGGGTTTCTCGTCGAATCTCGTGATCCGCTGGAGCTCCCCGACCCGCTCCGCGATCTCCTCGCTCGTCAGCCGCGTTATCCGCTCTACGCCGAACTCCTCGACGTTGAACGAGGCCAGCGCGGTCCCGTACGCCATCGCTCGGCAGAGCAGCTCGTGTTCGGGCTCGTCGTCTGGATGGGCCGCGACATAGCCCAAGAACCCGCCGGCGAAGCAGTCCCCGGCGCCGGTGGGATCCACGACGGTCTCGAGGGGGAACGCCGGCAGACCGAAGTAGCCCTCCTCGGTCACCATCGCGGCGCCGTACTCCCCCTGCTTGGCGACGACCACGCGCGGCCCCCACTGTCGAACCTGCCGCGAAGCCCGGATCAGGTTTGGCTCCCGCGTCAGCTCCCGTAGTTCGGCGTCGTTGAGCATCAGGCAGTCGACCTCGGCGATGGTCTCGATCAGCGCCTCGCGCGTGGTCTCGATCCAGAGGTTCATCGAGTCCAGCGCGACGAAGCGAGCGTCGCGGCACTGAGAGCGGACCTCCCGCTGGAGCTCGGGCTGGATGTTGGCCAAGAACAGGACGTCGGCCTCTCGGGCGGCCTGGGAGAGCTTGGGCTGAAAGTCCGCAAACACGTTGAGTTGCGTCTCGAGCGTGTCGCGGTCATTCAGATCCCAGCCGTAGCTGCCGCGCCAGAAGAAAGTGCTTCCTCCGGGGAC
>VAWT01000229.1 GCA_005883415.1 Actinomycetota bacterium
AGTTGGGTCGTAGTACACCTCTTCCAGGCGCCCAGCCTTGCCCCCGGCGCCGTCGAGCACGTCCTGGCCGTGCCAGCTCTCGATGCGTTCAATGGTTGGCATAGCTCGATACTCCTTCTCTATTCGACTCGATACTCATCTCGCCGATGCCGCTGACTTCTGCCAACGCGCATCGGCTCTGGCTGCATGACTGTCGGCTGATGTACCTCGTAACGCGTTCGATGGCTGCCCACCCTCGAGGCCGCTCGGCGATTCACGACCGCGACGCTACCTCAACTCGTACCGCCAGCATCACCCTCATCGGATGAAACTCACGGGAACCCTCCTATCCCCGGCTAGCGGCCGCATCGTCAGCTGCCATCGAACGTGCGGTCAACCGGTCAGATCACAGCGCTCACCTGCCGCGCAAGGCCCGGCATCGTGTCGGTCGCGCCCGTCGAGTCCGTAGCGGACGCAGGGGGCGGTCGCCGACCACAAGCGCCAACACCGAGGCCAGGAGGGTCGCCGGTTCCAACATCGCCGTCAGGCCCACGAGCGCGATTTCAATATCGATCGAGACCATCGTCCGTGCCACCCTACCTCGGCGGCGATGGCGCGCTCATCACCGCACGGCTGCCGCGATGAGTCGAGCCTGCACTCATCGCAGCACGAGCATCTCCGTCCCGTCAACACAACCCATCCCTCGCGCGGACAGGAGTGCACACCATCGCTAGCTGTGATCCGGCCAGCTCAAGCGCGGGCGCTCAAAGCAGCAGTCCGCTTGTCATCCCGCACCCCGGACTACGGCTTGCGCATCCGCCCCAAAAGCGAGCATGACTGAGTACATCAACCCCGCGAAGTTGGCTTGACGCGCGGCGAACGCCCTGAGTCCTACCGGGTGCGAGCGGGGTCACTCGCCGACAGCACGTCGCACGCCCATTCGGCTCGCTTCCAGTCCGGGATCGGGGCTTCCGCATGTGCGCGGGGCACGAATCGAGATCGCTCTATGAGCGCCATCCGGTGGATGTACCGCGGGCAGTTCGGGAAGACCTGCCTCGCGCGCACTCGGACCACAAGCTGCGCGCCTGGATACTGCTCGAGGAGCCGATCGCGCTCCTCGACGCTGGCGATGCCGTTGAGCCGCAGCCGCGAGGGCCGGACCGAAACGAAGTCGATGAACAGCATTCCCACCTGCGGGTTCTCGAGCACGTTGCCCATCGACAGGTACATCCCGTTGCCGTCGTAGCTCGGGAACGCGACGGTGCGCTCGTCGAGAACCCGCACGAAACCGGGATCGCCCCCCTTGTACGAGCACTGCGGCCGGCCCTCGGCGTCGGCGGTGGCAAGGAAGAACATGTCCATTCGCTCGATGAACGCGCGGTCGTCGGCGTCGATCGTCGGCCGGGAGAGGAAGCGCTCGTCGATGCGATCGGCAAGCCGACGCGTGTCGAAGCGGTCCTGCAGGCTGCGTGACCCCTGGTGATACGACGCGCTCATTCCACGGATGTGCCGAGATCGGCCAGCTCGTGACCGAGGACGTCCTCGCGGCTGTAGTGCCCGACCGAATCGAACCAGCGCTTCGCGTGGAGGCCGACCCGCAGGTCGCACTCCGCCTCGACGATCCCCTCCTGGTCGTACAACGGCCCCGCGATGATCTCGCCCGTCGAGGGTTCGATCACGACCGCACCGCCGCGTCCGAAAACCTCCCTATCGGGAGGCAGCGGCACCGGGAAGTCGTCCGGGAACGCATCGGCCGGGATGAACTGCGGCACCGAGACGACAAAGGCCCCGGATTCGATCGCGATGTGACGCATCGACGCCAACCAGCCGTCGCTGTCATCCGCGGTCGGCGCGACCCAGATCTGGGGCCCTCCGCGGTACACGTGGTAGCGCGCCAGCGGCATCCGGTTCTCCCAGCAGATCAGTCCGCCTACCCGGGCATCCGCGATGTCGACGACCGCCAGGTCGTCGCCCGCGCCGATCCCGTGAAAGAGCCGCTCGTGCTGGGTCGGCATCAGCTTGCGGTGACGCGCGAGCAGTCCCGACGGTCCCAGGTAGAACACCGAGTTGTAAAGGGTTCCGGGCCGCTCGGACTCGCGCTCGTTCGCGCCTAGGACGCAGAACAGCTCGCGCTCACGGCACACCCCAATAAGCCGATCGAGCAGCGGCCCCGGGACATCGACCGAATTCGCCCACAGGCGCTCCCAGAGCTCATCCCAGCCGGCAAAGCCTGCGGCCCCTCGTCCCCATGAATTCGACGGATACAGGGGGATGAAACACTCCGGAAGCACCGCCAGCTGCGCGTCTCGGTCGGCGGCCTCGTGCAGGAGACGCTCGGCTTTCTCGACACAACGCTCGGCATCGAGGATCACCGGCGTCGCCTGAATCGCCGCCACACGCACCGTCGGGAATGCGGTCACGCCCACTCCATCGGCTGGAAGCCGCTGGTCCTCGGGGCCGACACGATCAGTACCGACGCGGGCTGCGACCCGCCGTTGTGCACCGTGCGACGGTGTGCGGGGGCGATGCGCGCGAACGTACCCTCCGGCGCCGGATGGCCCTTGCCGTCGACCACGAGCGTCGGGGAGCCGGAGACGACGAAGAACAGCTCCTCCTGATCGCGGCCTGTCTCATCGTGCTCGGGGATCGACTCGCCGGGCGGAAGCTCGACCAGGTTGACGCCGAACGACCGGCAGCCGAGCGAGCGTCGCACCAGCGTCCAGTTGCCAGTCCGTTCGAGCTCATCACGGTGGGCGATCGTGTAGCCATCCTTCTCCGTCGTCGAGCTCATCAGCCTCCCCTCGCCTTATCTACTAATAGGTAAACCCCGATCCGTCGCGTAACCTATCTACTAGTAGGTAAGATGTCAAGCTTGACGGCTGAAAGGAACTCATCGATGGCCGTACGGCATGCCAAGCACGAGCCCGGGACCGCGGAGCGGATCCTCGACATCGCAGAACGACTCGTGCAGACCCGTGGCTTCAACAACTTCAGCTACGCCGACATCGCCACCGAGCTCGGGATCACCACCGCGAGCCTTCACTACCACTTCCCGGGCAAGGCCGAGCTCGGCCAAGCGCTGATCACCCGCTACGCGGAGCGATTCGCGGAGGCGCTCAGCCAAATCGACCGAGACCTGCCCGATGCTCATGGGAGGCTAGAGGCCTACGCGCGGCTGTACGCGGACGTATTGCACGGCAAGCGGATGTGCATGTGCGGGATCCTCGCCGCGGAATACCAGACACTTCCCAAGCCGATGCGAACCGAGGTCATCCGCTTTTTCGATGACAACCAGAGATGGCTCGCCGAAGTGCTCACCCAGGGACGTGCGGACCAGAGCGTCGCCTTCAGTGGCTCCCCGGACGATGTGGCCCAAGGCATCCTCAGCACCCTCGAAGGCGCGATGTTGGTCGCCCGTCCCTACGGCGACCTGGCTCGCTTCAATGCCACCGCCCGCCAGCTGCTGGCGGGGCTGCGCGCCTGACGATTATCGTTTCTTGACGGCCGCGAGCCAGCGGGCCCTGGCTGGCCGTCGGACCGGGTCGTGGGCTTCAAGCTCCACGGCCAAGCTCCGCCATGCCAGACACCGCGGGCAGTGGTGGGGGGCGAGCGTCGGAGCACGCCGCGTCAGCACAAGCCCACACGAGGGGCACCTCACCGACTCTCTGATCCAGCCGCTCGGCGCGCGGCCGATGTTCACTTGCCCGGCGCTCATCACGCAACCACCTCCCTGGCCGCGCACGGAGGGACGGGCAACCGTGCGCCGCCGGCGCAAGCTAACGGACGGAACGGTCTGATGTCAAGGTTGCCGAGATATTCGGCAGCCGAGCGAGCGCCTAGAGGTGGCTTCTGTTGTGGCGGACGATTAGGAGCGCTCAGCGGCGATGTCCCGCAACGTGTCCTCGATGTCGCGTAGGAAGCGGCTGACCCATCTGGCTGCGCTCGAGCCGGTCCGCCAGTTCGGTGATGGAGCTCGAGGTCACTCCCAGGATTCGGCGCAGCTCGGCGCCGGTCAAGCCGTCGGCGGCCACCAGCCGGACCAGAGCCTGAAAGTCGCTCTGGCTCAGCTCGGTGTGTGCGGCCAGGTCGGTTAAAACGGCCTGGACGGCCCGGGTCACACGACGGATCTGCTCGACCACCTGAGCCTGACGAGCAGCCAAACGGTGGTCGCCGGAGACCGGCGAACCGTCCTGCACGCCGGGAGCCCCATCACCCAAAGTGCGACGACGATACACCAGCCTGCGCGGGTTCGCGAGGCGCCTGGACGTGCTCTCCATGTGGCGTTCCTTGCTCGCGATCCTCCGAGGTTGGTTCGACGCGCTCGCGGAGGGCCCAAGGCCAGGTTGCTTACCAACTCACCAGCGCGGAAGCGGTTGCCGCATTCGACACAAAGGACTAAACCGTGCGGGAGGAGCGGGAACGTGTCACCGACCCGAAATACGCTACTGCAACCAGGTGAGCTGCCCGTGCAACCTGCCAGCGAGACCGGCTTCGTGCCAGATCTGTTGTCGATCCAAATGTCCCGAAATGATGATGAGGTCGTGCTCACGCTCGTCGGCGAGCTCGACGTGGCAACGGGCGGGCGTGTGAAAGACGCGCTGGATGAGCTTGAGCAGGCCCCTCCGGGCCGACTGGTAATCGATCTCAGTCTGCTGTCGTTTCTCGACTCGACTGGATTGGCAATGTTCGTCGGGCTCGACAAACGCTGCCGAGAGAACGGGACCCCAACGCTGGAGATCCGGCCGGGGCCGCCGGCGGTGCAGCGGCTATTCGAGCTCGTGGGTGCCGCCGGCCGGCTGCCGTTTTCGACCGCGGACGGCGCCAAGCCCACCTGTTGAGTGTGAGCCGCTTCGACGACGACGAGGACTGGGTAGGCACTCCACCGGAGGGGCGCTATTCCCGTGACCGTGCCGATCCCGGGTTCTGGCTGCGACAGCGACCCGTCAGCATTGCGGCGGCAGGGATCGTCCTGGTCATCATCATCGTGGTGATCGTCGCTGTGGTTCGGTGAGCCGGGCGACCACATGCTCCGCAAGCATTGCGCTCAGACCACGTAGGCGGGTGTGCCGACCGGGGTCATGCCGTACAGCTGAATCACGTCAGGGACGAGCATGCGGATGCAGCCATGCGAAGCGGCCGATCCGATCGAGCCCGGCTCGTCGGTCCCGTGGATCCCGTCGCCCTGATCGTCGATCGCCATCCAGCGGGCCACTAATGGATCGCCGGGTCCGGGCGGGATGACCTGGCCGGCGAGGCTGCCCGCCCACGACGAGTGGGGTACATGCCAGGCCGGGTCGACCTGCTTGTCGAGGATGTGATGCAGCCCCGCAGGGGTCTCAAGCCCCGCCTGCCCGACTGCGATCGAGTAGGTGTGGGCGAGCTTCAAGTGCTGGTAAAAGAACAGCTTGAAGTCGGGCCGGTCGACAACGATATAGGTGGGGTACCGCGCGGCGAGCATCGAGATCGTCACATGGGGGCTCTGCTCCCGGACTGGGGCGGGGATCTCATGGGACACGGCGGGCGTTTCCAGAGCGTGCTCGATGTCGGCACGCAACGTGGCCGCGTCCACCACGGCGCCGCGGGCGCTGGGGACGTCGACCAAGTGGCCCGAGCCGTCGACCGAAACGGAAGCGTCACGCGGCGGGCGATCGACCGCTTGCTGAATGTGAGTGACAAATGTGTCAACTGCGCGATGGTCGTAGGTCACTGGCATCGCAACCTGCGCGTTGACGCTCCCGCCGAAAAGCCCGCTTAGGGTCCGGCCCACGAACCAACCTCCGCGGCTCGCGCTCACTGCCGCCCTCACCGCTCCGTCGACATTCGGCGTCAGGCCGGCCTGGCCAGCGCTGAGCGTAAACCTCGCACCGCGATAGCGCACCGCGATCAGCCTTGAGCGGACGTCACCGAGCGCGGCCTCCAGCCGGACCCGGGCCGCCGGCGCGCGCAGCCCACCGACCTCGACCCCTCCTGCCGTGACGCCGGGTGAGATCAAGTCGTCGCGACTCTGGTCGTACAAGTAGCTACCCAGCAAGAGCGCGAGCACGAGCGCGGTTAGCCCGCCGACCAAGAGCGTCCGTCGGCTCCCGAAGCTGCGCAGTCGCTGTCTGTCTGATGCCTCCATCGACCTACCTATTTTGACCGGCTTCCTCCGAGGATTCACCGTTGAGACTCCCCTCGCAAGCCCTCACCCATGCGGGGCGCGGGTTAAAGATCGTCTGCTTTTCGGTGTGAACGTTGGAGCCTCCATTCACGGACGACGCGGTCGGGGTCCAGGGGCATCAGCATCAGCGACGGCCCGCGGATGCCCTTCCGGTTGGCGTCGCGGATTTGCTCGTTGACCTCGGCGATCAGCCGCCTGACCTCGGCCTCTGACTTCGCGCGCGACGCGGCTTGGAGGGCGTCGTGCACATATTGACGGAGGGCCACCGACGGGGCCATGTAGGACAGCTCCTCGCGTCGCAGCTTTTCCTTGACCCACCAGAGCTCGTCGAACGGCCTGTCCAGATCCGGAAGCGGCTGCCCAGTGCCCGGCAGGTCTTCGAACTCGCCGCGCTCTCGCGCTTGGCGGATCTGCCTGTCGATCCAGCTCTCCCAGGGGACGCCTGGCGGCTTGCGCTCAGTCATCGCTTTCAGCTTAGGCCCCGCGGGCTGGTGGTTCTCAGGCCCCGGCGCTCGTCACCCCGGTGGCCAGCTCACCGAGGACGCTTTCCAGCGCGGCGTGATTGCTGGTCACCACCGGCAGCTCCAGGTCTTGCTCGATCCGCTCGCGCGCCTCCAGGGCACGGAAGTTGGTGCACGAGACGAACAAAAGCTCCAGCTCGGCGGCAGCGAACTTATCGGATGCGAACTCCGCGAT
>VAWT01000230.1 GCA_005883415.1 Actinomycetota bacterium
GATCAGCTGGCAGCGGCCGTCGATGATCTTGGGCTGACCGTCGAGGTGCTCTGCAACAACGCGGGCTTCGGCAGCGCGGGTCCGTTCATCGATCTGGACCGCGAGCGCGAGCTCGAGATGCTGGCCCTGAATTGCGATGCCGTGGTCGATCTGTGCGCCAGGTACACGCCGGGCATGGTCGAGCGCGGGCGGGGCGCCGTCCTGAACGTTGCCTCGACTGCCGCCTTCCAGCCGCTACCGGGACAGTCGACGTACGCAGCATCGAAGGCCCTAGTGCTGTCGTTCACCGAGTCGCTGCACCAGGAGTTGGGCGGTGCGGGCGTGGCGATCACCGCGCTCTGTCCGGGCCCGGTGCGGACCGAGTTCAGCCGGGTGGCCGGGATCGAGGAGGTCGAGTCGAGCACCCCGTCCTTCCTGTGGGCCAGCGCCGAGGACGTCGCCGACGCTGGTGTCCGCGGCCTCGAGACAAATGACCGGGTGGTGATCCCGGGTGCGGTCAATCGACTCACGGCGCTCGCCGGCCAGCACACCCCACGTTCGGTGTTGCTGCGCGGGGTCGCGCGGTTCTATCCCGCCGGCAGAGCCTGATCTGCGAGCGGCCGGTCTCCAGGACCGGGGCTCTCAGGCGACGTGACGATCGCGCCGCCGGACGCCGAGCAGCATGTAGCCCCAGCCGGTGAAGAGGAGCGCGAACTTGGCCAGTGCGGCGCGGCGCGCTAGCGCCGGCAGGGACCCGCCGCGGCCGGCGAGGATCAGCAGCAGCGCGGTGTTCTCGATGTAGTCAAAGCCGGCTGCGGCCACCTGGCCCCACGCCATAGGACCGCCCCACGCGGCGAGCGCGCGTCGACCACGCTCGGCGGCCGCCTCGGCTGTGGCGGTACAGCCGAGAGCCTGCAGCGAGGCATACGTGGGCGGAAACGCGTAGTCGAGCAGCAGCGAATGCCTTGCCGCGCTCCGACCAGCTGGACCCCACGTGTCCATGATCCGCGTCGCGCGCTCCGGCGCGCCGGCCAGCTCGAACGGGATGATCCCTGGGCCGCCGCTGCGCCTCATCCGGCGCTCGAGCGAAAGAAACAGTCGCAGCTGGACGAGCACGCCCACGGTGAGCGCCCACATCGTCCGGCGACGTTCTGGCTTTGAGAGCCGTCCAAACGGTCCGCACCCACCCATTCCCATGGTGCGCTACGCCCGCGACGGGGTCTTCGACGCGAGCGTCTCGTAGACGGAGAGCGTGCGCCGCGCCACGTCAGGCCAGCCGAACCGGAGCACGTGCTCCTGGCCCTCGGCCACGAGCTGTGCGCGAGTCTCCTCGTCGATGAGGACCTGTTCGAGGACCCTCTCCAGCGCGTCGGAATCTCTCGAGCGGAATCTCAGGCCCGCCGTGCCGTCGGCGGGGACCACCTCCCGCAGGCCACCTGTGTCGGCCACGACACACGGGCAGCCGGAGGCCATGGCCTCGAGCGCCACCAGCCCGAATGGCTCATAGATCGAAGGAACGATGCAAACCTGGGCCACCCTGTAGAGCGAATGGAGCATGTCGTCACCCGTCCAGCCCAGGAATGTGCCGTGCCTGCTCAGTCCCAACCGCCGTGACTGGCGCTTGAGCTCGGGCTCCGCGGTGCCCGTGCCCGCGACGACAAACCGCACGTCTCCCAGTCGGCGGACGACGGGGGCCAGCGCATCGAGCGCGAGGTGAAATCCCTTCTCGTACACCAGCCGCCCGACCATCAGCACCAGCCGCTGGTCCGGGCTCGCGAACCGGCTGCGCAGACCGGGCAGGTCATCACAGACCGGCTCGAGGTCGCGGGCGTCGACCCCGTTCTGAATGACCGTGATCCGGCTCGTCGACAACCCGAAGACGCTGGCCACGTGGTCTCGCATGTACTGAGAGCAGGTGATCACGCCATCGGCGCGCTTCACCATCCGTCGCTCGACGGCGTGGATGTGCGACTGGGGGTGGTTCTGGACCCAGCCCTGGTGGCGGCCGTACTCCGTCGCGTGAACCGTGACCAGCCAGGGGCGGCCGATGCCGCTGGCCACGGTCTCGGCCACGCTGGCCACGAGCCAATCGTGGGAGTGAACGACGTCGAAGTCGAATCGCTCGCAGAGCTCCAGCGCGAGCTCGCACATGTCTGCGTTCATGTGATCGACCCAGCGCACGAACGCGTTCACGTCCTTGGGGAACGGGGGCTCCCGGACGCGGTGGACCACCACCCCATGGCGCACTTCCTCGGCGGGCAGGCGCCCGCCCCTGCGCGTCAGCACGTGGACCTCGACTCCCTCGCGGACGAGGTTCTCGGACAGCTTTCGCACGTGGCGCCCGAGACCACCCTCGATCACCGGGGGGTACTCCCATGAGATCAGAAGGACGCGCATCTAAAGCGCGTCACCCTATCCGCTCGAACACGGCCACGCCATGCTCGCTCAAGACCCGCGCCACGGGAACGCGGCGAGGGAACGAGCATTCCTCGCCGCTCAACACGTCTCGCCACCGCCCGGCGGGCGCGTCAATTTCAGCGCCAGCCCACTCGTCGCGGACCGCGACGGCGACCAGTACGTCGTCGCCGCGAAGGAACGCGCAGGCCTTCTCGCCTGTCTGTAGCGGTTCATACGAGCCGCCCAGAAACGAGCCGGGGCGGCGGGCGCGAAGCTCGAGGAGCTGCGCGGTCACGTAGAGCTTGCGAGTGGCACCGTCCGGGGGCGATCCGCCCATCAGCCGGCTCAGCATCGCCTGGTACCACTGCCAGTCGACGCCTCGGCGGTTGTCGGGGTCCACGAGTGCGCGAAACCAGAGCTCATCGCCCTGGTAGATGTCGGGAACGCCGGGGGAGGTGAGCTTCAGCACCACCTGCGCCAGGCCCACCCGCTCTCCGAGGAGAGCGACCCGAGAGCAGAATGGCTCGAATTGATCTAGGAACTGGCGCTCGGCGTACAGCCGAGCGCAGAACCGCTTGACCGCCTGCTCCCATTCGGTGTTCTGGTTCACCCAGTTCGTGTTGCGCTTGGCCTCGCGCAGCGCCTTCTCCACATAGCCCTGGAGCCGCTCAATCGAAATGGGCCACGCTCCAATGAGCGTCTGAAAGAGGAAGTAGCGCTCCTGGTCGTCGGGCGCGCCGCCGTGACGCAGCGCCTCGCTGAGCGACATCCACCGCTCCACCTGCTCCGCCCACTCGCCGGGCACCCACGAAAGCGTGGCGATCCGCGCCCGCACGTCGGCCGAGCGCTTGGCGTCGTGGGTCTGCGTGGTGAGCAGACTGAAGGGAAAGCGCTCCGCGCGCTGCTCGTTGGCCGCGTGGAAGCGCTCCACGGGGATGCCGAACCGAGACGGATCGCCGCCCACGTCGTTGAGCGCCAGCAGCCGCCCGTAACGGTAGAAGGCTGTGTCCTCGACGCCTTTGGCCATGACCGCCGGCGTCGTCTGCTGAAAGCGGATCACGAACTCCGCCGGTACGGGATCCTCGAGCAGCAGCATCCGCTGAAGCTCCGAATCGAGGCCCGCCACCGCCGCGCGGTCCTCATCCGTCACCGTCCCGGTCACCGGATCGACGTACGACCGGTACACCGGCAACGACGCGAGGCCCCGGCTCAGCACATCGGGGTCAAGCGAAGGAGCCAGCCGGGCGAGCCGCTCGACTTCCGGCCCGAACGTGCCCCGAACCTGCTGGAGCTTGGCCTCCTGGGCGACATCGCCGAACCCGCGATCGTCCCCGGAGACCCGCGTCCACAGCTCGGTGAGCGGCCTCTCGCCGACCGGATCGACGAACAGCGCGCAGACATCGTTCAGGAACTCGTAGCCCACCGTCCCGCACACCGGCCAGTCGCCCAGATGCTCGGATGGATCGAGGATCTTCTCCACCCACACCCGGCCAGCCCCTCTGGCCCGAAGCCTCGTCAGGTACTCCGCCGGGTTGGCGAGGCCGTCGGGATGATCGACCCGGAGGCCGTCCACGAGCCCGCCGCGCAGAAGTGAGATCGCCAGCTCGTGCGTCTCCTCGAACACGTCCAGCTGCTCCTGGCGAACTCCGGCCAGGTCGTCGATGTCGAAGAACCGGCGGTGGCGGCCGCTGACTGGGTCGATGTCGAAGAAGCGCCCTCGTAGCTCCGGGTTCGCCCAGTAGCGGTTTTCCTCAGAGACGGCCATGTGGTTGGGCACGATGTCCAG
>VAWT01000231.1 GCA_005883415.1 Actinomycetota bacterium
TGCTTGACCGCCTCCTGACCGACGAAGTCGGCCAGCCGCCGCGGTCGCAGCGAGCGGTCCAGGTCCTCGTCCGGGAGGGCCTCAGGCGCCTGGATGCGTGTGTTCATCGCCGAGCCGTCCTGAGGGCATCGGCGATCAGGTCCTCGGGGCTATCACCATCAGCGCCGTTCAGCAACTCGTCGGCCTCGGCGGCGCTGTAGCCGAGTCCGAGAAGCCCCTCGCGGGCGATGGCCCGCGGGTCATCGGAGCGGGTGACCGTGATCGCTTGCTCGGGCAGCGTCACTCCCACCTTCTCCCGCAGCTCGACGACGATGCGCTCGGCGGTGCGCTTGCCGATGCCAGGCACGGCCTGCAGCCGCCCCGTGTCGCCTGCGGCCAGGGCGGCGAGAAGCTCCCGCGGAGGTCCGCCGGACAGCACGGCCAGTGCCATCTTGGGCCCGACCGACTGCACGCCGAGGAGCATCAGAAACAGATCGCGCTCCTCCTCGCTCGCGAACCCGAACAGCTGCAGCGCGTCGTCTCGCACGATCAGGTGGGTGTGCAGGGTGACCTCGAGCCCCACCGCCGGCACGTGCCTGAGCGTCTGCGCCGACACCGCGAGCTGGTAGCCCACGCCGCTGCAGTCGATCACCACGTGGTCGGCCCGGCGAACGGCCACGCTGCCCGAGATCAGGGCGATCACGCCCGCACGCCCCGTCGCTCCGAGGCCGACATCGCTCGCGCGAGCGGCGCCCGGTTTAGGTGACAGATGGCGACGGCGAGCGCGTCGGCGGCGTGGTCCGGCGCCGGCGGCTCGGACAGCCCGAGCAGCTGCGCCACCATCCTCGCCACCTGGTCCTTGTTGGCGGCGCCGTGTCCGCACACCGCGGCCTTGACCGCCTGGGGCGTGTAGGAGCGCGGTGGAAGGCCGCGCTGCCCGACGGCCAGGAGCACGACGCCCCGGGCCTGGCCGACCGCGAACGCGGTCCGGGCGTTCGCGCCGAAGAACAGCTCCTCGATCGCCACCGCGTCGGGGGTGTGGGCGTCGATCAGCTCCAGGACGCGGGCGTGGATGGTGGTCAGTCGGCGCTCGAGGCGCCCCCTCGCGTCGGTTTCGATGACGCCATGGTCAAAGGCGCACAGGCGAGAGCCGGCGTCGCCGACGATGCCGAAGCCGGTGCTGGCGGTGCCGGGGTCGATGCCCAGGACGATCATCTCCGTAAGACATTCTGCGTGTGGGGGCGGACGCCTCCCCCGGCCGAGGGCTTGACCGCGATCGCGCTCTAATCCGACCCGCTGCAGCCGAAGACGGTCACGACCCTGACCGTTATCGACCGCAACCCTGGCCAATATCTGCTGTTCTCGCAGCCGTGCACTGGCTTGCCAGCGGGGCTGCTGCCTGCATTGTCGGGGTGCTGGCTTGGGCGCCAGCCGCAGCGCTCGCGCAGCCCTCTGGGCCGCCCACCCTCGGGCCGCCCACGACCATCGTCGGGCCTAACAACGCGATCGTCGGTCTGAATGGCATGTCGGTCGCCCGCGACGGAACGGGTGGCCTCGTCTACCTCACATACATCGGCGGGCAACCGCGCGTCGTCGTCTCGCGACTCCTCGGAGGACAGTTCCGGGCGCCCCAGCAGGTCGATACCTCACTCGGCGGTGCTTCCTCCCAGCCCGTGATCGCTGCCGGCAATAAGGGCCTGCTGCTGATCGCGTTCATCAACTCCGGCTCCCTTTATGTCGTAAGCCGCCCCAGCTCCACGGCGCACTTCACCCAGCCGCAGCTCCTAGCCACAGGAGCCAGCAACCCGGCGATCCAGGCCAACAACTTCGGTAAGGCGTACCTAGCGTTCACGGTCGGTGGGGGCGGCGGATCGGACGTCCGCAGCGCCTACTACGCCGGCGGTCGATGGTCTGTCGAGTCCGCGCCGCTGGATGCCCGTCCGGGCGACGGTGCGGGTGCCGGTCAAGGACGCCCGAGGATCGCGACCGCCGGAGACGGGATCGGGATCGTGGCGTGGGGCGAGAGGGGCCACATATACACGCGCCGAGTGTGGGTCGCGTCGCCGAGCGTGGTCTTCCAGCAGGCCGACGTCGGCAACTTGGGTAGCTGGAGCGAGGTATCAGCCGACCAACCCGACATAGCCGTGGGCGGCAACTCCTCTTGGGTGGGCGTCGCGTTCGACGAGACGTTCAGCAACGGCTCCCAGCAGGCCTCGCGCGTCCTGTACAACCGCCTCCAGGGCGGGAACTACAACGGGATCAGCGCAGCCGACGGCGTTCCGGCGGCTGGTGGCGACGGGGCGGCCGACCCACGGATCGCGATGGCCGAGTACGGCAATGGTCTCGTGACGTCCGCCCTACAGCCCTCGAATCAGGTGATCGCTAGCGTCCTGGCGGCGAACGGGTCGTTCGTGCAGCCATTCCGCGGGGACAGCCTGCCCAACTCAAGTCCCCCGCACGCCGTACCGGGCGTCGTCGGGCTTAACTCGCTCGTCCTCGCCTGGCAGCACGACTCAGGGGTCCTCGGCGGAAGCGAGATCCGCGCGCGCTACTTCACGGTCGCCAACGGCCTCTGGCCGGAGCGGGTCCTTTCCACTCCCAGCTGGGGCCCCACCAACGCCGCGAACGGCATCGCCGCGGGTGGCGATCTAAACGGCGACGTCGCCGTTGCCTGGGTCCAGGGAACCCCGGGGGCGCAGCGGATCGTGGTCGGCCAGATGTACGAGCCACCCGGCAAGCCGACGGGTCTCAGCAAGTACGCGCGCGGCGCGCACCCCGTGCTCTCCTGGCAGGCGCCACCCGGGGCCTGGGGACCGATGCGCTACGTGGTGCGGTTCGGGGGCGTATTCGTGGGCACGACGACTGCGACGTCGCTGACGGTCCCCAGGCGCTTTAGCAGTGGACCGCGCACCTTTACCGTCACGGCGACAAATCCCGCCGGCCTCCAGAGCCCCACAGCCAAGGGCCGGGTGCTGATCGACACTGTCAAACCACGCGTGAGCTTCAAGTTGACGGGTGCTCTAACGCCAGGTGGCCCCGTCGCCATCAACCTGCAATACACCGACCACCCGCCGGGAGTCCGGATCTCGTCGGGAGTGGGCTCCATCGTCGTCCAGTGGGGCGATGGGTCCGTCTCTCACCTCGCGGTCGGCCAGAACCGGCGCGTTCACGTCTACCACCGGCGCGGGAGCTTCCGCGTCCGGGTGATCGTCGCCGACCGGGCGCGCAACACGACCCGGCAAGGGCAGCAGATCGCGATCTCCTAGCGGCTCACCAGCCGACGCAGCGGTCGGAACGGCCGGGAAATGTCACGTGGGCCACGCGCCAGGCTGAAGACGTGTAGGCCCGCGCACAAGGCTGTTACGGCCTCAGCAGTCCGGTGGGCGTCAGCAGGTCTGCCGAGGCTGGAGCTCGTCCGCAGGACACACCGGCAGGACAAACGGCGGACGCGGAGACCGGTTGAAATCGAACTCGTTCGTCACGTCTCCGAGGTTCGGGTTCGCTTCGCGCACCCCTGGGCGCGGATCAGGCCGTCCGTCGGTGGCCGGGTTGAGCCGCTGGCCGCCGAGGAAGTCGTCCTCGATGAACTTGTTGTAGGCGTCGTGGCTCAGAGTCTGATGATCGATGTAGCCGCTCCTGGCGTATGGGCTGATCAGGATCCCCGGCACGCGCAGGCCGTAGCCGTTCTGGTCCACGCTCGGCGGCACCACATGGTCATAGAAGCCTCCCCAGTCGTCCCAGGAGAGGAAGATCGCCGTCGAGCTCCAGTCCGGGCCCTGCATGATCGCGTTGACGAGGCCGGTGACGTATGTCTGACCGGCGCTGACGAGTGCCGGCGGGTGCTCTGAAACCGTCGCGTTGGGGTCGATCCACGAGACGCCGGGAAGCGACCCGTTGTGCGCCGCGGTGAAGAAGTTGCTGAGCGTCTGGATGTTTCCGAGCTGCCCGTTCTGCGAGACATCGGTGAACGCCGGCAGCGGGTTCCAGATGCCGGGAGTCTGCGGCCCCTGCTGGACGGGCGAGCAGCTCATCGCCGCATCGTTCTCGCAGTCGGGCTCGTTGCCCTTGAACACGTAGTAGCCCCAGCTGATGCCGCTCTTGTGCAGCAGGTAGGTCATGT